>DAIELO010000009.1 GCA_027341705.1 Caryophanales bacterium | reverse complement strand
AGGTGACCAGATGGCAACACCTGTATCACATAACTTGCATCGTGAGCTTGCAGGTGAAAAATCATCTGTTCATCATCAACCATAATACCCATTTGTTGTAGCATCCTCCTCCTGTTTAGATCACTGGGTCATTGGCGGGAACCACCCGCACCGTCACTGACTGAGCATTTACTCCTTGTGCATGCGCCGTCACCTGAATGATGCCTGGCGTATGTTTTGATTTGATAAATACTGCTATGCGTCCGCCCTCAAGAGCGACCGGATTCTCCCCGACCAACTCTCCTGCACCAGTAATCTGAAACTGAATTACACGATTGGCATACGGGGCAACCGTTCCATTTTGATCAAGACCGAAAACCGTCAATCGCGTCATGTCAGATCCATCAGCATCAAGTTGCTCGTCATCGAGTATTAATTGTAAGTGCGATAACCCCTTTGGAGTCTTCTGCTCCTTGATAATCACAGACTGACCATTTCTATATCCGATAGCCCGATATTCCCCTACAAATTTGTAGGGATGTTGTTCAAAGCGAAAAGGGGGATGCGTAAGATGAGGGTATTCCTCAAACAGCGGTGATCTCCTACCGAGAGATTCTCCATTTACGAACAGCTCCACTTCATCACAATTTGAAAATAGAATAAGCGGTGCCACCAAGTCTTTAGGATAAAATTCTTTGTGTACATTGTCTTGCTCGATGATTGCTGTGTGTTCCGGACTCCCATGAACCACATAGCTTGCAAATTCCAAAACCAGCAGTTCATCTGGAGAACGTTGACTTTTATAAAAATAACCTGCGAATTTCGGCTGACGAAACATGTCCATGACACCATGAAAACACACGTTACTTCCCGACCCAAAATTACTATCTGTGTTATAGTCAAACGCACACCAACCAGATGCGCCGATAATATCTTCTCTGCCTAACACTTCGTTAATGATGCCTGCGTGATAAAGCGCATGCTTAAGCAACCTATTTTCTTCATCGCTGGATTTGGCAGGGTACATATGTCCTGCAAATTCAGTCACTAGCTGTGGAGCGTGCACTGTCGGCAAAACTCCCATGGAAAAATCATTATAAGTAAATACATCCTCTAGCCATTCACTGTCCCTAAAATTACGCACTCCTCCAGTCAGACGATGGGGGTCGAGCGCCTTAGCCAAAGCGTTACTTTTGTGATAAAAATCATGATTATCAGGTGATTCATTAATACGCACACCCCACATAAATACGCAGGTATGGTTGCGATCCCGCATGATCATATCGTGCAGATGTTCAAGCGCTAATTTCTGCCACTCACTGTCACCAATGTGTTGCCAACCGGGCAATTCAGTAAAAACAAGTAGTCCCAATTCGTCACAAGCATCAAGAAATGCCGGATCCTGAGGATAATGAGATGTTCGCACATAATTTACACCTAATTCATTTTTCAGAATTTCAGCATCTTTCCGTTGTAAACGCTTAGGCGCCGCATTGCCAATATAGGGAAACATTTGATGGCGATTCAGTCCCAACAATTTCACACGTTGACTATTTACTAGCAGATAGCCCGCCTGTACCGAGATCGTACGAATACCGAAATCAAACTGAACATCATCCCGATAAACAGCAGCATCTGTTGAATGCATGACTACTCGTACCTGATACAGGTGCGGATCTTCTAAAGACCATGGTTTTGGGTCTGCTATCGCCATATCGATCATCATTGACGCTTGTCCACACGCTGGCACATGTAGACTCGGCAAAGAAAGATGATGTAGATTCCCACTACGTGATTCTAGCCTCAGTTCCACTGTGGCGTCCTTACCATGATCAGTATCATTACGCAAAATCAGTTCACCTTTTACTCTGGCAATGGTATCTGTCAGTTGTTCTGTATACAGATAGATGTCGTCAATTCGCAAAGGAGATACCACCGCTAAGAAAACAGAACGATAGATCCCCCCGAAAAGCAAGTAATCCACCTCGTTGCCTTCAGGAGGAATATCCGCATGTGAAGTCGAGTCAAGATGCACAAGCACTTCATTATCATGACCAAAAATGACGAACTCTGTAATATCTAAGATAAATGAGGTGTATCCACCTTTATGAGTGCCCACTTTTTGCTGATTAATGTATACCTCTGCCACTGTCATGGCTCCATCAAAGGTGAGATGAATGCGATTGCCAATGTATTTTTCACCAATATTGAATGTTTTTCGATAGAGAGAATGAAATTGATAACTTGAAACAGCGAAATCACTGTGTGGAAGAATCACATTGCTATGGGGAAGTGTAATGGCATCCCAAGATTGCTCATTGAAGTTTCCCAAATCAAACTCTTTACTCAACCTCGAAAACTGCCAGTTTTGATTAAAATTAAATATTTTCCGATACCCTAAGTAAGGACGTTGCATATGCATAAAAAGCACCCCTTTTTCCTTATCATAACTTTGCAACGGACTCCCGAATCATAAGCTGTGTGTGAAGCGTCAATTTATTATTCGCTGAATTACCATCCAACTTATCCATCAACAAATTGATCAATCCCTGACCAATCTGGCGTTTAGGAACGTGCACAGTCGTCAACGATGGCGATATATAACTCGATATATCTACATCATCAAACCCTGTAACTGATACATCCTCCGGCACACGAATCCCAGCCTCAATCAGCGCTTTGATTGCACCAATCGCCAAGAGATCATTGGTGGCCGCGATAGCAGTAAAAGATACGGAACTATTTAATATTTCCTTCATTTTCGCATATCCAGAAGCTAACGTATCATCCCACCGTTTACACATGACGACCATGTTTGAATCTAGCACTTGGCGATGAGTATCCAATGCATGCTTATATCCTTGAAAACGTGGATTTTCATCTGGTGATATGAATTCGTAACTAAGAAACAAGATTTTCCGATGACCATTTTGCAGCAAATAAGACACTGCTGTCTCCATCGCTTGTTTCATGTCAATAAATACATGGGAAATTGGTGACTCTCCTGCATAATCCCAATAGACCACAGTTGGCAGTTCCTCTGGTATCGGGGAGAATTTCATCAATTTCATCAGTTCCGCTGGAGATAAGATGATGAGTCCATCAAACATGGATTCACGAATGGCACGCTTATAGTCATATTGTCCAAAATTGGCGTTAAACAGCGAAAATGAGTACCCATTATCGTACGCAGATTCCTCAATGCCTAGCAAAATTTCATTATAAAATGGATTGGCAATACTATGCGTCACACATGCAATCTGTGACGATTTTTGCGAGCGAAGCATATTGGCAATCCGATTGGGCACGTAGTTCAACTCATTGACTGCTTTCATGATTCGCATCCGCACGTCTGACGAAACATACCCATTATTGTTAATCACCCGTGATACAGTAGAGGGAGATACACCTACTCGTTTTGCAATATCATTTCTTGTCACCATAAATTTTACCTCACCACTTTTTACCGATTATAGCCACTCATGATGCCAGAAATAAAGTTTCTGCGCAGCGCCAAGAACAAAATCAACATGGGAATAGTAGCGATAGAAGCTCCTAGCATAATCATTCCATAGTTAGGTTGCGTCTGTGTGCCCATTAACGTGCTGAGTGCAACCGGTATCGTATAACTAGTAGAATCATTCAGAATAACCAATGGCCACAACAAGTTAGTCCAAGAAGCCAGAAAAGTAATGATTCCTAACGCAGATAATGAAGGTCGTGAGAGCGGCATCACAATTCGCCAAAAAATACCGCCTTCTTTGAGTCCATCAATGCGTGCTGCCTCTAAAAGCTCATTGGGAAAGGACAGGAACGTTTGCCGCATCAAATAAACACCAAAAATACTCACTGTCGCAGGCAAAATAATAGCCCAATAGGTATTGACAAGACCAAGGTGACTGACAAGGATGAACAAAGGAATTAATGTCACTTGCGGCGGAATCATTAGGGCTCCTAGAATGAGCTGAAAAAGCGGCTTAGATAACTTAAAATGATATTTAGCAAAAGCATAGCCAGCCATTGATGCACTAATCAGCGCCAGAATGGTCGAAGATACGGAAATAATCAAACTGTTGAGGATCGATTGATAGATATTGATACCTGAACTTGTCATCAACTCTTTGTAGTTTTGCAGCAAAGACGAACCGAACCAGAGATATGGAAACTTCCCAAAAATTTGTGCATTATTTTGCGTTCCAGCAACAAACATCCAATAGACAGGGTAGATAGACACGACAAACCCCAAAATAACAATTACGTACAATAAGACATCACCAATCAAGCGACGGCTACGCATCGACTTCTCCTCCTTTGGTGAACCTGAACTGCAAAAAGGAGAAAATAGCAATGATAATGGCCAAAGCATATGCGATGGCTGAAGCATAACTAAAATTAAATTGCTGAAACCCAACATTGTATAAATAGAGCACAGGAGACAGCGTAGAATTACCAGGCCCGCCACCCGTGATAATAAAAGGTTCTGTAAACAACTGTATGGTGCCAATGATGGAGAGAATAGATTCTAGAATTAAAAGTGGCCTCAGCATCGGTAAGGTAATGGAAAACCACTGTCTTATTGAAGTAGCACCATCCATTTTGGCCGCTTCATAAACTTCATCAGGTATGGATTGTAATCCTCCTAATAAAATAACGATGTTGTACCCTGTCCAATGCCATGTCACCGCCACAATGATGGCAATTTTCGCCCAGAAGGGATTAAGCAACCACTCTATAGGATGAATTCCCACTACGCCAAGCAAGTCATTCACTAACCCATTATCCGCAAAAATAAAGGAAAATGTCAGTGAATAAGCAACAGAGTCAATTAGCAAAGGAAGAAAAAATCCCAACTGGAATAGGCTTTTAAATTTAAGCCGTTTAGAATTAAGCAATGCCGCAAATATCGACGCTAGAATCAGCATGATCGGCACCTGAATAACAAGAATGATCAGCACATTGCCCAATGACTGCCAAAAAACAGAATCACCTATGAGATTGTTGTACTGAAAAAGACCTGCAAATTGAAAGCCGCCGTTCTGCCATTTGGAAAAGCTAATCACAAGCGCATAGATAATTGGATAGATCATAAATACAAGAAAAAAAATCACGAATGGGGCAAGAAATAGGTAAGGAGTCCGCCTTTTAAGCGATCGAATATTTTTCTTTTTCTTGGAGAGTTCGATTATCTGCTCCATAGTTCACCACTCATCATCAAATTATCGTTTGGTTAAAAGCGGCCAACCTTAGCACTGTTTCAGTCTATCAGCGTAGATGGCCGCTTAACCAATTCATTATAACGGACTACTTCACAATTGTTCTCCCGGTCACCTGAGCAATTTTTTGTGCTGCAGTATTGAGTGCGTCTGTCACAGATTGTTGATTGGTGAGTGCATTATACAAAGCAGTTTTAATAAATGGCAGCGCTGTTGTGTAATCACCCGTGTGATTTTCGGGCGTAATATTCTTCGCGAGATTGGCAGCCATTTGAAACACCTTTTGCCCACCAAAGAACTTCAGCGATTCAGTGATGGCCGGGCTCTTAAAGTAGGGAATGTACGATGGGAAAATTCCATAGCTCATCGAAACATTCAGTGCCTTGGTATTGGACATGGCGAACTTCGAGAAATCATAGGCAGTATTAGGATGCGGCGTTTTTGCAGAAATCATCAAATTGGAGCCACCCAAGTTAGCAGAGTGAGAACCATTCGCAGTAAAGGCAGGCAAAGGCATAACCGCCCATTTGCCGGATTGATTTTTCGCAGAGGTTTCCAGCGTTCCCACATACCAGATTCCGAAAGGCACTGTCGCAATTTGATTATTTACAAAAGCCGAGATAATGTCATTCCAATCTGTGGCTACCGGAACCTGTTTGATGATACCTGAGTTGTACATTTGCTTAAGTACATTTACCGTACGCACACCCGCTGGATTATTGAGCGTGATCTGCCCTTTTTGATTGAAAAAGAAAGCTCCCTGTTCGTTCATCAGCATTTTGAACATGGCTTCATCATTCATCGCGGCAGCAGTCATTTTTACCTTGCCCTTGTAGAATGCGGTAAGTTTCTTCCCAGCAGCAATATACTGACTCCAAGTGTGAATACTGTTAGGATTAATCCCGGCTGCTTTAAACATGTCTTTTCGGTAAAAGAGCAGAGAAGAACCAGTATCCCAAGGAATGCCGTAAACTTGATTATTTGGGCCAGTTAAAGCTCCCCATTTATACCCTGTGAAATCCTTCTTAATTGAAGTTACCCGACTGGTCAAATTCAAAAACGAATTTGGAAATTTGCTGATAAAACTCTCTGATTGTGAAGATTCAATCGAAACTACATCTGGTACACCGACACCTGCGGCTAATTCCGCATTCAACTTCGTGTAGGTGTCAGTTGGGCTGTCAATCGTAACAAACTTAAAATTCACATTCGGATGAAGTTGATGATATAGCGTTGCGTCTTTTTGCAGTGTTGCCTCTGCTACATTCCATGACATCACGGTTAAAGTAACTGGCTGTTTTGTATCTTGTTTAGCAGAAGAAATACCTACCATTCCCAACGTGGCCACGAAAGTCGTGGAAAGTACCGTTAGGCTTGTCAATGCTAATTTACTTGATTTCAAAATCATGACCCCCTACATTTTAATATGATGAAACCTAAATACAGAGCAAATAGATAATCTTCGCAACACTCTGCAATCCGTGCAACACCTCCTTATCGGTAACCGTTTTCATCATTCATTACGAATGTGGCCTCGTAACCACATTGAAGATAAAAAACAAATTTTGTTTATCACTCCTTATTTCCTTGTATTTCAGAAATAACTTGAATTGAATGTTGATTGCCCATTGGCGCAAGCAACACCTTGATGCCTAGCTTGCGCATCTGCTCTAGTTCCTCTTCCCTACCCTGATCATCAGTCACGATGGCATGAATAAGTTGCAGATTACTGATGCGCGCAAGCGCCTTGATTCCCCATTTGGTGTGATCAAAGACCAATACTACCTTATCGGCATTCTCCATTAGAATTCGATCAATCGAAGCCTCCGCAATATTGGGCGTACTAATGCCATAGGCAAGATCTATTCCATGCACACCAAGAAACAAAACGTTGGTATGTAGTTGTCTCGCTGTATATTCTGCAATCGGTCCTACCAGCGCATCAGACGGAGTTCTAAAGTTGCCTCCTGTCAAAATGATATCTGACCAACCGTTATTGTTTAATTCAAGCGCAATATTAGTGGAATTGGTAACAAACGATAGATTCGTAAAATTGCGAATTCGTTTTGCAATCGCCCATGTCGTGGTTCCCGCCGTAAATCCGATAGTCATGTTAGGCTCCACTAATTCCATTGCTTTCACGGCGATGCTTTGCTTTTCCGGTTGCGAAATCAAGAGCTTCACCTTATAGGCGGGTTCCTTCGAACTACCCGTAGGAAGTTCCACGCCACCCAACACAGGTGTGACAAGATCCCGTCGAGAAAGCGTCTGTACATCACGACGAACCGTCATTTCCGATACATCCAGTAAACCTGCTAGCGCCTCATAAGTAAGAAATTGTTGCTTTACAAGTTCTGACAGAATAAACTCTTGCCGATGTTTTGGATGCATCACAATCCTCCTGATTTAATTGCAATGTACTCCAATCCCAACAAAATGTCCATATTAATTTTCTGTTTTTCACAAATAAAATTGAAATATTGATATATTGATGTGAAAAAGATTATGATGAGAGTGATTCATCAGTTATACCTATGTTGGTTTAGGAGTGAAATTCATTGACTGAATTACGTTATAATCCGCTGCTTAAAGACTGGACCATGGTAGCCTCAAACAGGCAAGCAAGGCCGCAAATGCCCGCAGATTATTGCCCATTTTGCCCGGGATCGGGAAAGGTACCGAATCATTATGATGTATTCGCTTATGATAATGATTTTCCTGCCTTGTCTCCATTTCCGCCTGAGCCTGATATACAAGGTACCGCACTTTATCCTGTGCAACCTGCTTATGGAAAATGTGAAGTGATCCTCTATTCTTCAGACCATCACGCTTCCTTACCCAAACTTTCTGTCATGCACATTCGCAAACTAATCAATCTTTGGGAAGAACGGTTTGTTGCCTTAAGTAGGGATCTTCATCACAAATACGTACTACTTTTTGAAAATCGCGGGGAAGAAGTGGGTGTGACAATGCCCCACCCCCATGGTCAAATTTATGCCTATCCTTATATACCACAAAAAATTCGCATCGAGTTGGATGCATCAAAAGAACACCATGAGCACACCGGTCGTTGCCTGATCTGTGACATTAATCAAGAAGAGAGCGACTTTGCCGATCGGGTCATCGATCAGACAGCGCATTTTATCGCCTATATTCCTTTTTTCACCGACTACCCTTTTGGTGTTATGATTTCGAGCAAAAACCACCGTCCGGGCATCACCGACTTTACGGACGAGGAAAAAACAGACTTGGCACTGATACTACAACGCGTGGTCGCAGGGATGGACGCACTTTTTTCACGAGAGTTCCCTTACATGATGGTCGTTCATCAAAAACCGGTTAATACTGATCCAGTCGACGATTACTACCACTTTCATATTGAATTTTATCCTCCACTAAGGGATCAAAATAAACTTAAGTTTTTAGCTTCTTCAGAGACGGGTGCTTGGGCACCTTGCAATCCCACTGCGGTAGAAGATACATCCACCATGCTTCGTGAAGCGGTCATGCGCGCAGCCGCAAAAGAGGGAGTATATCATGATGAATAGAACAAAATCTTGGAATGACTTTCTCTCCTTTTCACCTGGGGACAAGCGAGAGACGCGAATATTTTTTGCACCAGGTCGGGTGAATCTAATCGGAGAACACATTGATTACAATGGCGGCCTTGTGTTGCCTGCCGCGTTAACATTAGGCACTTGGCTGTTCATTAGAGAACGCCATGATGGCATCAGTCGATTTGCATCTGCCGACTTCCCTAATATCATCACCACGTCTATCACTTCCATTCATAAAGGGGAGTCGGGTGATTTTGCAAATTACATGAAAGGCATCTATCAGGTCATGGCAGATGCCGGCAGCAACAACATTCCTGCCGGCGATTTTTATTTAATAAGTAATCTTCCTAATCAGGCGGGGTTATCCAGTTCCGCCGCTGTGGAACTAGTTACTGCATATGCCCTAAACACGCTAGGTGGGTTACAATATTCTACCGTGGATTTGGTTCAACTTGCACAAAAAGCTGAAAATGAATTTGTAGGCGTCCAATGTGGTGTGATGGATCAGTTTGCAGTGGGTATGGGCAAGGCTGACCACGCCATCTTGCTCAATACTGATACACTTGACTATGAATACATTCCTGCGAATTTGGACAGTTATCGCTTGGTCATCACGAATACCAACAAAGCTCGTAAACTCTCTGACTCCAAATACAATGAACGGCGCAAGGAATGCGATCTGGCATTACAACAACTAAGAAAACATCAACCAGCCATGCGGTATCTGGTGGAAGACAATGGGACATTGAACAACCTCGAAGCATTCATTGATCATCCAATCCTAATAAAAAGAGCTCGCCATGTAATGACCGAAAATCAACGAGTGATTCAAGCAGTCGTTGCATTAAAGGAACATCATCTTGAACAATTCGGACAGCTTCTCAATGAATCGCATCGTTCACTAAGGGACGATTACGAAGTAACTGGCCCAGAATTGGATGCGTTGGTTGAAGCACAGTGGCAGGTCGAGGGCTGCCTTGGTTCAAGGATGACTGGTGCCGGTTTTGGCGGCTGCACAGTAAGCCTGGTTCATGAGACCGCGATAAAGGACTTTACAACAAGAGTTACTACTTCTTATCTCCATGCTACGGGTCTACAGCCATCTTTTTATATGAGTGCGATCGGTGATGGCGTAAGAGAAGTCACACATGAGGTGAACCCATGGTAAATCAGCATCAGTTAACCCATTGCCCCCATACCATTATTCACATTGCTATACAGGTGCATTTGGCTAGCCACCGTGGCTGTTTCCACCGTAGCAATCGCTTCATCACTTAAATTCATACTGCCGGATGGATTAAACGCTCCATTTTGCAGCGGAATCAGCCCAAGATTCACTGCTAACGCTACTGCAGCATAGTGGTTCGCAGGGATGGAACTGAGATCTGTCGCCTGAAGCGAAAACGCCGTCGCATGGCTAAGAAGCGGACTCAGGTCAAGCACTCGCGCCAAAATTTCCGCAGCCACTACACGGGTGAGTGGAGCACTCAGTTGCAGCGGTTCACTGCTTGGCAACCAGCCTAGTTGATAAGCGCTGCCAATCGCCTGCTGTTCTTGTAAAGAAGTACTTGGGATTTGTTGCAACAATTCCTTTAAGGATGCGGGAATCGACTGTCCTGGATTTGGATTGTAACTATTATTCTGCGAAAATGCGGCCGTCAGTAGTTGGATAAAGTCTCCGAGTGTCACCACTTGTTGAGGGTTTACTTTACCCATCGGACTCACTGCAATCAGATCTCGGTCTGCTAGCACCTGAATCTGCGCGGCACCGGGGACACCTTGGAGATCCTCAATTGGTCCTGAGTAGGGCAGCGAGTCTTTCGGATAGCCCGCATAGAGAAATTGACCCGACGTAGCATCTAATGTCAAATTATTGCCAGTTGGTAGAATCGGCGCATAGACAAGTTCCGTTTTTGTTTTTCCAGCAACATAGACCTGTATATATTCAAGTTGCAACTTGGCCATATTTAACCAGAGCGATTGTGCCTTCGCAGCGGAAATTGCGCTACTTGGCGCAGATAGTGGACTGGTCGGTAGACTGTACATCCAATTCAAATTTTGTATGCCGCCGGTATTCCAATCAATTGTCATGTTGCCGGAATTCGCTTGATAGGGGATGCCATTCACCAACGCACTAATGTTAAACCACCAACCATTACCGAATTTTGTGTTTTGGTTGGGTTGCAGTTTGACACTGATCCCACCTGTATCGTTGGGAAAAAGCGAGATGAGGTCTTTTTTTGCGAGGGCAAGCGCTTGAGTCTGCGTTACTCTCACTTTTTGTGGCACCTTGGAAGTGGGAATGATTTTCTTAAATTTATTGTTGGCAGAAAATTGATTAAAACTATTCAAGTACCCATAGGTAGCGTCAACCCCCACATTCACTCGCACTTTCTGTGGTGTGCTCCAAGAAAAATTCCAAATATCATCGTTATTGCCTCCACCGTACTCGTTACTGTTAGAAAGTTTTAAGTCCTTAAGCGAAAAACCCAGTGAAGCAATTGTGTGCTGTGCATATTGAAATGATTGTGCCCGTGTCCAATTCACTTTGGGGAGCACAGCGGGCCAAATCGGCCCACCTGCCACCAACGGTATTGGTGATTTATACGGTGTCATGACGTAGGCGCTGCCATTTGAATCAATCAATTTTCCAGTAAGTGCATTGATCACAGGCGTACCAATGGATTGGTTCCCTGAATATGGTCCACTCGAGAAATAACTATTTGAATTCGGTTGATGCTGTACATAAGCAAGAATGTTTTGCGCCACATTGCCAGACACCCACTGCTGTACATAGGCGAGGTGTACGATCATTGATTTTTTATAGAGGCTCTCCGCATGTGCCGTGCTGATTTGAGAACCTGCTGCAGGCAGTCCCTGTGTGGTCCAATTATAATTTACGGAAGACAAGTTGCCATTTTGGTCTATTGCGACTGAAAACCCATCAAATGGGACAGGAATGCCATGAATCATGCGCTCAAAGTTGTACGTGTATATGGTGGGGGTGATCAGAAGTTGCGGCTGCGGAGTTAGTGGCATCAACTTCACCTGCGCCATCTTGTCTGGATACAATTTCTTCGCCCACGTTATAGCCATTGCTTTTGCCTGCATTTCTGATACTGGTGCCGGAAACGTAAATCCTGAGTTGGGATCATATTGATTATAATTCAAGATGGTGCCACTGTTTGCATCGACAGTGACGTTGATTGAAGTATTCAGCAAACCATTTTGCATTTGGTAGTTGAAATTATAAGTACCCGCATTACCTTGATTCCCTTGGTTGTAATTTTCATTTTGCAATGTGTACTTCTCTGGAACCGTAAAAGTTGTTTTCACCAATGCCAGTGCTTGTGCTTCTGAGAGCTTTGGCACAGCAGGTTCATTTGATGAAGCAGCAGCCCACACGGTAGAACCTATCGCGCCGGGATTGATCGTCAAAGTGACCCCCATCATCACGGCAACAGCAACTCCACTATTTTTCAGCCATCGATGTTGCATGGTAACACCCCTTTATACAGGCAAAAAAATGCCTGCGATCTATAATTTCTTATACATAGACGCAAGCAAAGTGAAATAGGTTACATATTTCAAATATTATGACCAAATCAACAGAATGTCGCGAGTTATCCACAGAATTTGGGGATAACTCTGATAAAAGCGGTGGATAACATGTTTATAACGAAGCGGATTCAGAATTCTTTGACTTGGGATCACGGCGTCCATCGTACGAACCAAATGCCCATTGGTAAATAGCCGCATTGGCGAGTTGTAACCCTGCTGTCAAGATAAGAGGAAGTGCTAAGTCTCCGGCATCAAACAGGTATCCAGAGACTGTCGGTCCGATCGACGAGGGAAGTCGCATAGAAAGCGCATTAATACTGGCCGCAAATCCGCGCCGTTGATCTCGGGTCAGGCTGGCACTGAGTGCCGTTCGGCTACCCTGCGTGCCCCGATTGATCGCCCCACGAATGATGAATAACACGGATGCAAAGGCAAAGTTGGGCATCCAAGGCATAATGAACATCATCAATGATCCAATCACGCGCATCCACGTAACCGAACGAACCATACCGATGCGCTCCGCGAGAAATCCGTTGATAAGTGAGGAAATGCCCGTCATCAAAAAGCCAACGGACAACGTCATTCCGATAGCTGATGTACTAACTCCATAGCGCAGGCTAAACCAATATGCCATCATTGGACCTGTCAAACCAACAGCTAGCCCATTTAAGGTATTGATGATCGCCAATTTGAAAATCGAACGATTCTCCTGCTTGCGAATCCGACTTTCCCTCTCCCCAACTGATGATTCTGTCTGTCCACTGACAGGCAAGTTGAGATCAAACGGTGTAGCCTCCTTTGGCTCTTCACGAGTCATGATCAGAATCAACATACACAAGAGCGAGATCACGCCCACCATGATAAAAACCGGGCGATAGGCCACAATCGGCAACACATGTTGAAACAATCCCGGCAAGCCACCAATCACTGCACCGATGGCCATCCCGACAAACCCCGCCGCATTATTCAAGCTAAAAACAAATCCCCGGTCTGCCTGCTTCACATGCCTTGCGAGCCATGCTTGCTCCGCTGGGCCAAATGGTCCTGCAGCCCCACTTTGTCCCCTGCCAAACCCCGCAATCACGATCCCTAAAATAAGAATCATCGCGTAAGAGGTAATCGCAGCCAAAACAGCAGAAATAATCGTCAATCCCTCGTAGATCAATAAAAAAGGACGTCGGCCCATGCGATCACTTAGTAGTCCGACAAGCAGGATTAACACAGCCCCTACTAGACCTGCTGCTGTGGTTACCCCGCCTATTCCCACCCCTGACCAGTGGAGATCTTTTAAGTACAAAGTAAGGTCTACGACCATCGCCCCTTGACCAATACTTCGCAAAAAGCGTATTAGCAATAGGCGTTTGGTAATATGATGCATCGATTTCAAGTTTGACCATTTTACCAAACACGCTCACATTCCTTCGATAACAGAAATAATTCCGAAATTATCATAGCACATATTTCTGTCAAGCGATATTGATAGCCCGAGCTGCCAGCACCGCGACAATAACCAGTGAGATCGACGATTGCGTCATCATGAGAATTTTAATGCGCTTGGACAAGACCAACGTATCAGTGGGACTAAAAGCCGTACTCGTGTTAAACGCTAAAAATAAATAGTCTACAAAAGACGGCTTCCAATTGTTCCATTTCCCATTTGTTAGTGTCATTTGCGGAAATAGCAAGTCAGATACCTCTACTGCATGAATATGTCGATGAGTGGGCCCCCCTTGATCCATTTCCCAATACCACGTGGTAAAAACAATCACATTAGCAGACCATAAAAGTAACGCATCCTCAAATAGCACTTTTGCGCTGGCACTATGAGTAAATAAAGAGAAGACGAGAAAAATAACACTGCTAAATAATATGATGGTTAACAAAAAAATAATCGCGAGCGAGACCCGTCTGATCCATTGATGATGCTCCATCATCACCGCAATCATTAGTGGAATGATTGCGATCATAACAAGTACCAGAGCCATCCAGCTAGGCCCAATCGTTACATTTTCAGAAAGCACACTCATTAATACACCAATCAATAATACCGCAATCATAAAAGGCCACCGCGGAATTCTCACCCCATCAGTCTTACGTTGCATGAACCTATTCACCTCCCACCACTTTCCTCTAATTATTATTGTACAAAAAAAAACCACCAGCCTGCTTATGCAAGTCAGTGGTTTTGTCAATTCATGCAGTCGGTTGATGATGTAAATGGTTCAAATTACTTTTTTTTACTTCTACGTGTTCTTGATGCAACTTTTGCATGCTTAGTGCCAAGAGGAGAAACAGCGGCCCTGAATTAGGATCTGTACCAAGCGGTGTAAGCATCTGCCCAAAGCCTTCGCCTGCCCACCAGATAAAGAGCGCTAAAATCACAGACAGCCAGAATCCTGTACGTCGCGCACCATCATGATTTTTCATTAACAACAAAATGCCTGTTACCCACATAAGAATGGCAAATGACCAATTGATTAAGAGCGGATGAACGGCCGCTAGGTGATTAAAAGAGTCGACCGAAAACGCACCACTCAGTCCTCCCTGTGTAAGAAAAGCTGGTTGCAGTTG
>DAIELO010000099.1 GCA_027341705.1 Caryophanales bacterium | reverse complement strand
CTGAACCTGAATTTGTGCCCCGGATTTAAAATCAGTACCGAGGTTGAGGCCAAACACCAGCATCACGATCAACCCTGCCAATGTGATGGTACCAGATAACAGAAAGAACCACTTTCTACGCGTAACAATAGCAAATCTCACTTGGTAGCGGCCACCTTTCGTTTTGCGCCGTAGTACCATTGGTTTTTCACCAAATTAGAGCGCGTAAGAAGCTGCAACAGCAAGCGACTTAATGTCACTGCCGTCAACAAACTGACAAGAATACTGGTGATCAACGCCACGCCAAATCCGCGCACGTCACCCGTTCCATACCCATACATGACGATACCCGCAATCAGCGTCGTCACATTGGCGTCTAAAATGGTACGCAGTGCCTTACGTTGACCTGCCACCACAGAGGATTGCACAGATTTACCGTTGCGTAGCTCGTCCTTAATTCGTTCATAAGTAATAATGTTAGCGTCCACTGCCATACCGATACCCAGTACTAACGCCGCTAATCCAGTCAAAGTAAGCGTAACCTGAATACCCGCAAACACAGCGATGACCACATAAATATAAGCACACAACGCCACGACTGCCACGACTCCTGGTAAACGATACATCAGAATCATAAACGCAAAAATCAAAATGACGGCCACCAACGCCGCAATCAATGTGGCGTGTAATGCTGCCTGCCCCAGAGACGGCCCGACTGTCATCGACGAAAGCTCATGCAAAGGAACTGGCAACGCGCCCGCATTGAGAAGCTTGGCCAAAGTCACCGCCGCTTGCACTGATGAGCTCCCTTGAATCACTGCACTACCGCCAGATATCACAGACTGAATAGTGGGATCATCGATCATTTTATTATTAAGCCAGATGGATACTTTTTGATTCAAATACTGTTGCGTAATCGACTGAAAAACTGCCGCATTTTTAAAGGTAATTGCCACATCCGGGGCACCTGTTGTGGGATCTGCCTCGTAATGCGCATTGTCTGAGATGTCTTTACCTGTTAATAATACTTTCCCAGATGGCGATCTGAATTCCAGATTAGCCTCTTGCGACAAAAATTGTCGTGCCTGCAGTTGGTTAAACTTGCCCGCTAAATCAACACGTACACGATTGCCATTTTCCACCTGAATTTGCGGTGACGAAACGCCTAACACATCGATGCGGTTGCTAAGTGCTGCCACCGTGGCCTTAATGTCATTAGACGTCACTGTTTGTCCATTACTTCCGATTTGATAAAGGACATCAATGCCCCCTTGCAAATCCAACCCCAGTGGAATTCTGCTATACAGCATTTTGCTGGTAGAAAAAATAATACCGAAAATCAACACGACTAACACAAAAAAAGTCGTGAGGCGTCCCCACTTAATCATGGTGTTCCTCCTAGACAGTCTTCACAACATTAATACGATACAACCTTTTAGACGCAGATGCAAACCAAATTAGCCTAAATCATTCAATATATCTTCTATTGAATCCTTCGTATTGCGATACGCTGCCTGTAAATCAAAATTCATAATCGCTTGTGGTTGCAAAGCTAATATCGCATTGACAAGCTCATGCAAATTACCTGGACGACGTTTTTTTAATTGTTGAAAATAGGTCCATATCTGTTCTGCTGAAACATGCTCGTACCCCAAAAAGTGAAATTCTCGTGTCTTGTCGTCAAGTAACAATGCGATGTCCTTACTCGGTTTCCCATCGAGAATGCTGAGAATTGGTGGTTCAGACAATTCTTCATCAGGAAGTACTTTTTGGAATTTTACCATCGCAGCAAGTTCTCGCACCTTTAACTCGAGCGGATGTTCTAGCCTATATGGCGGGGGGGCAATGGGCAGAGGCAGTTCCACCACTTGTACCCGTTCCGGCTCTATGTCCGGTTCTATATCCACCAGTTCTATTGTCGGTTCTACGGTTGGTTCCATCGGCAGTGAAATCACTTCTTCATCAATAGTCACAGCACTTCGCGCCTTGCCAAAAACTTTTATCGTGCCTCGTTGATGCTCACGAAAATCTGGTGTTTCACTACCCTGATCAGCCATGTTCACCATCCACTCCTTTCCCTTACATTCTCGCACCGATTAGCAACACGTTCAAGTTATATTGGACTATCTTGACAAGCTTATTCATAGGATCAAGTGATGCTTATTTTGTAAATGAGGAGCCACTTCCCCATGATTCGTCAATCGTTTGCAAAAGGTGCTGCGATCCTGATTGCAGCTAGTCTCGTCACACGCGTGCTAGGCTTTATCTATCGCATCTTTCTCACCCGCCTGATCGGTGCGGAAGGCATTGGGTTGTTTCAGATGGTCTTTCCGCTGTTAACGCTCGCCTTAACTATTGTCACCGCCGGCATGGGAGTTGCTGTAGCCAAAATTGTCGCAGAAACACAAATTCTTGGCGATCGCAAGCGACTTTCGCAGGTAATGATTCTAGCGACAGGGATCACGCTTATACTCGCATTAATTGGGACCGTGGGGCTGGCCTTATTTGGACGTGATTTAGCGATCAAAATATTCCCTGATCCACGAGCGTACATTCCTTTTATCACCCTGATTCCGGTACTCAGTGTGATCGCTATTTCTTCTGTTTTGCGCGGCTACTTTCAAGGACTGCAAATGATGGATGTTCCCTCTGTAGCTTCCATTATTGAAACCATCATCCGCATTGTGGCCGTATGGATGATTGCCTTATTTTCACTACAAAAAGGATTGGCCTATGCCGCAGCCGGTGTTTCAGCGGGCATGATCATCGGAGAATTATCCGGATTGATTTATATGTATGTCATCTATCGCAAAAAAGGGGGGCTAAAGTCGCTCGCGCTCCCTGAATTTAATGGACGCACTGAATCATGGATGAAAAGTTTACACGCGCTGCTTCAGCTAGCCATCCCTGTTACCCTCAGTCGCTTGCTTGGGTCACTGGCCTTTGCCATTGAGCCAATTCTCGTTACTCGTTCACTACATCATATTGGGTATGCGGCACCCCTCGCTACCCAATTATACGGCGAATATAGCGGCATGGCGGTGCCCTTGCTACTATTTCCGACGGTCATTACCTATTCACTCGCCATTCAACTGGTTCCTGCTATTTCTGAAGCAGCGGTCTCAAACAATCAACGGCTCGTGCAAAGACGGCTTTACCAAGCGTTTCGAACCACCGCAATTGCAGGACTCCCCGCATCGCTCATGTTATTTCAATTTGCCAACCCCTTGTGTTTCGCGCTGTTTCATCACGCCCAAGTGGGTAGGCTACTCGCCATTATGGCACCTGCAGGCTTCTTACTTTACCTGCAAGCACCACTATCAGGCATTCTCCAAGGCATTAATCGCGCAGGGATTGCGATGCGCAACTCGCTAATTGGTGCCACAGTCAAGTTGTTGTTCATCTATTTTTTAGTATCTAGACCCGGAATGGGGGCAGAAGGTGTCGCATGGTCTGTCACCATTTCTGTCGTGATCACCACGCTGTTACACATCGCCTCAGTTCACCGCCTCATTGGCTTTTATGTCGACACCTACGATACAGGGAAAATACTGTTCGCCACTTTGATCACAGGAATCTACTTACATTTCGCCTGGGCGTATTCTGTTGTTTTTGGCAACTTATCGCAACAATTACTCTTTAGCATAGGTACTGGTTTCAGCCTTTATTTACTCTTACTACTTATGATGCGCTCGATTACTTCCCATTCCTTCACGCATATCCCCATCATTGGCAACACGATAGCAAAATGGGCAAAATTAGTTCCGTTTGCCCGATAACCGTTCATTCACTACAATTGCGGATTCTTCGTATTCGTCTGATTTTGGTTATCAATGCGATCCATATGGAGCGTCTGACCATCCCACCCTGCATAAAAAACATCTTTCGGTGATTGATAGCCGTACATCGCGATTTGCTCAAGCAACCATTTTGGCGATTTATTTATTGCGCTGAGCTTGTCATAATCCACTTGCCCATCTACAATAATCGATGTTGTCATTGCAAGGGGTTGAGTGACTATGTTCAAATCTTGTGGTGTAACTGGCATTTTTTCTGATTTAGGAAATACAGACAATTTACCAGATGTCTCTAGCACCGCAAATTCCACATCAGCAACGCCCGTAATATTTTTTTCTCGCAACTGCATCAAAAGATCGTTCATATTATAGCGAGTGCGTTTCATTTCGCTATCATTGATCTTGCCATTTGTGATCAAAATAGTGGGCTTACCTTCAATTAAATCATGCATTCGGCGACTTTTTAATGAAATAAAGGCCACCCCGACTTGCAGCAGGACTAGTAAAATGATAACAAAAGCGCCATGCCAAATTGGAATTCTTGTGTCTTGCAAAGAGACCGCAGAAATTTCCGCGATAATAATGGACACCACAAGATCAAAGATAGACAATTTACCTATCTCACGCTTGCCCATGACACGCAAAGCCACAAGTACAAAGAAGTAAGTAAAGAGAGTGCGTGACAATAACATTAACAACATTGCATCTCAACTCCCCACACCGTTACACCACACCTTAGTATGAGGAGAAATGACTTTGAGAATTCGCGGAAATCATAAAATTTCATCCCAGTTAGAACGCAGTGTCTCACTATTAGATTTGCAACCACAGCCACTGGATCTGACCATCCTAGAAAAATTTCCAGAAATAAGAATGGAAATCGGCTGTGGCAAAGGAACGTTTCTTAGTCAAATAGCTGCTTTACACCCCACAGTGTATTTTATTGGCGTAGAAAAATTTGTGCCGATCATTGCACGAGCTGCTGCGCTCGCTGTCAGTAACGAACTGACCAATGTTCATTTTTATAAAATGGATATAGAAAATGCCTTAAGCGTGTTTCCGGAACACATGCTGTCTTATATTTACCTTAACTTTTCTGACCCTTGGCCTAGGCGTAGACAAGCAAAGCACCGGCTCACTCACCCGCGCTTTCTCGCTATTTATCAACAATTATTGAATTTAAATGGAATGTTAGAGTTAAAGACAGATAACCTTGCGTTTTTCGATTGGAGTATACAATCCCTAATGAAAACAAATTGGATCGTCACTGAGGTTGACCGCAACCTAGCTGATATCGCTCCGATTGGCAAAGAAGGAGAAGGGCAATTTGTACACACCGAATACGAAACCCGCTTTCGCG
>DAIELO010000098.1 GCA_027341705.1 Caryophanales bacterium | reverse complement strand
ACGTTACGGGCAAGATAGTTACTATTTTTCGAAATATGTTCATATCTGGGGTTGGGCTAGTTGGAGAAGCCGTTGGCAAGGCTGCTACGATGAATCGCTGAAGCATTGGCCGCTGATTAGGGATTCCGGACGGCTGCGTGATCTTGTTTTAGATGATGCAGAGGTCGGTTACTGGGGAGAGATTTTCGAGAAAGTTTTTAAAAGGGAGATTGATACTTGGGACTATCAGTGGGCATTCGCAAATTGGCTGACCGGGCGTAAGTCTATTCTCCCTGCAAACAACCTTATTTCAAATATAGGATTCGGGCGGCCTGATGCAACTCACACTTTTGGCGAAAGCCCATTTGCTGAGCTACCAGTGTCGCCTGTAGACATTCCCATCAAACACCCCTTGGCACTTGTGATAAACAGAGCTGCAGATCAGTATTTTTATAAAAATCACATTCGCATTTTCCCTTTGCGAAAATTAAAAAATATAGTCAGACGTACCTTCCAAAAACTTCTGGGTTGGCCAGTATGACTTGCCCGCATTTAGTTGGATGTGGCTTATTATTTCGCCGTGATGCGGCAAGGGAGATAATTTGAAATCGCACTGCAGGGTTTGCGGCAAAGCGCATACTACCGCCAATTTTTCTGGTGAATTGCTAGGGCAAAAAATAGATTATTTTGATTGTCCAGTCTGTGGTTATGTTCAAACCCAGGAGCCAACCTGGCTTGACAAAGCCTATGCTTCCGCCATTAATAATTGCGATACCGGAATAATGCTGCGCAATCAGAATAACGTGGGGGTAGTGCTAGCGACTTTGACTGCGCTTGGTAAACGTTTTGGATGTGTCATAGATTACGCAGGTGGCTACGGTATTCTAGTGCGTTTACTCCGTGATAAGGGGGTGGATGCACTGTGGTCTGATCCATATTGCACCAACCTTCTTGCAATCGGTTTCGAATATAGCGATGAAGAAGCTAGTCTTGTTACAGCCTTTGAGGCATTTGAGCATTTTGTTGAACCTCTTCGAGAGGTGGAGAAGCTTTTTTCAATTGCTCCAAATTTGCTGATCTCAACAGAACTTATTCCTACTCCCACACCTGCGCCGGAACGATGGTGGTATTACGGGCTTGATCACGGGCAACACATTGGTTTTTATCGCATTCAGACACTTGAATGGATCGCAAGGCGATACAAAAAACACTTAATTAGCGATGGTCAGAGATATCATTTGTTCGTTGAGAAGAAATTTCCTGCTATTTTCTGGCGGTTTTATCGTAAGGTGGCCAATCGACTACCCTCGTTATTTACGCGGGGTATGCGCTCAAAGGTATGGGACGATTTCGATAAGTTAAGCGGCAAATTAGCGATACGTCGTTAATCTCTAAAAACAAGATACAGATTGGTTATGATCAATAACAACAGACCGTACGCACTCATATGTGGTGTTGGTGGGCAAGATGGATTGTACTTGGCTAAACTCCTCATCGAAAAGGGCTATCAAGTCGCTGGTACCTTGCGAGATGTTAACGCACAACGTTTTACGAAATTGTTCAGACAACCACCGCCGTGCAGGTAGCGGTGGAAGTGTTGTACCGGTACGAGCAGCACGAATGATGCTCAGCAATTCTAAATATGGCTTTTTACCACTTACTGATAAAAAGGGCTGGACAAAAGTCAAAACAATCCGCATGATACAATGTTTCGACATTGCAATGAAATGTTTATGGACTCCCCCTGCAATTTCCACCACCTAAGCATTAACTACCTGGTCGATTCACTTAGGAAAATGCACAAACCCTCTTTGGCATGCACAAGATTCCATCCGACAACCGTATTCGATCACTTATGGATGAAGTGGCACCAAGCCATATTATTAAAGAATTAATCAGTAACTGACACTCGGCGTTGATTTTGCTTTCGGTATGCATTTGCTCAAAACGATGCTGAATAGCGCAGAATTCTGTGCGTAGAGATTCCTGCTTGACAATAGACATCAGACGGAGACTTGCCCGTTTCAACCGCCAGTATTGCCGCCAGAACGGCAGTGCGAACTCCGTAGGGCAACTCGTTATAGCGTCGTCCCCAGTTCTCTGCCTTGCACTTGATATGTTGCTGATCTGTAGTGTTTTTCCCTGCGTAACGTGCCCAATGCACCCGACCTGGACGGAAATTAAACCACAGTTTCTCTGTATGTAAGCAGCCTTGGTTCATGACTTGAAGTTCAAGCGTTTGCCAATCCGACAATGCCTCATCATAAAGCGCAGATGGGTAGCCAAAAAGAATGACTGGGCAAGGCAAATCCTTCAATAGTTCCAACAGTGCCACGTGATCCTGATTTTCGTAATCAAAACGGTAACGTCGGCTGGAAGTCCGGGTTGTCTGTAAATAAGTAGGATCGCAGTAAATCAGTTCCCGACCTTGATAGGCATAGTCCTTCAAAAACTGGTGCGCACAGCCATGAATCAATTCCACCGGATAGTCGCAATTAAACTGATCGAGCAGCACCTGCTGGCTTTTATCAAACCAATATTGCGCAATGCAGGCGGCTTACGCTTCATGATGGCTCCGCCACCCAGATCTGTCTCAGTGTACGTATCATGCGGGGGCATCGACGCAATGATCGGCTGACATAACCCAGAGGTCGCCTTCGAACCAAAATAGGCACCCATAATCTGTCATCCCAATAAATCCCCTTGATGGGCACAGAATAGTTCGTAGGGGCTGATGTCAAGTGGTTTGTTGATCGCCGAAATATTACATCATCAGTGCGTGTGAAAATACTCTGTTTTTAGGGGGGGGAGTAGTTACACAAAATACACAAAATACACAAAATTTACTTTTAAATCTCAAAATCAACTTGATTTTAGGATACCACGTGCGTGTGGAATAAAATTCAGCCTGTTTGCAAAGTCTTTCATGCTCTGATGTGGGAATTTTTCTTCCACCACCGCCATCAATTTTATACACCCAAGCCGATATAATTTTTACGATTTATTATCATGCAGTTAGAAAATATAAAATACTTACCGTCCACAGTATATCTACAGAGTAATACACATGCCCACTGTTGTCTTTGACTACCAAACCTTCGTCGCTCAAGAATTCGGAGGGATTTCGAGATACTTCTGCGAACTGGCCTCACGCATCCACGGTTTAGATGGTTTCCAGGCCAAGGTCATCGCCCCGCTGCATCTCAATGCTTATCTGCCGGAATGTGACGTTCCCAAGGCCGCAGTGCGACTCAACGGCAATTTCCGTGGCCGCGGACGGCTGTGTCAGGCCGTCAACGCCTTGCTGGCACCGGCACTGACGCGGATGAGTTCACCGTCACTGATCCATCGCACGTATTACGCAAATCAACCTCGCATGGGTGATGTACCCGTGGTTTTGTCTGTCTTCGACATGATCCATGAACTCTTCCCGGAGAACTTTGCTGTTGATGATGTCGTGATCCGAAACAAGCGAGAAAGTATCAACGCAGCCGATCACCTGATTTGCATATCCCACAGCGCTGCTAACGACCTCGTCAAACTATTCGACGTGCCGCCCTCAAAGATTTCCGTCATCTACCAAGGTTATTCGGACGTTTTTGTGCAGCACGGACCACTGGGTGAGTCCTCTCCCCGTGACCGGCCCTACTTGCTTTACGTCGGGCAACGTGATGGCTACAAGAACTTTGATACAGCGCTGCGGGCATACGCTGCCTCGCATAGATTGTGCGAGACATTCGACTTCGTTTTGTTTGGAGGGCCCGAATTTTCAGTCAGAGAGCACGAATTGATCGCCTCGTTGTCTCTGCGTCCGCACAGCGTGGTGCGGATGAGTGGATCTGACAAGGAACTGGCTCGCGCATATCGACATGCGCAGGCGTTCGTCTATCCATCTAAGTACGAAGGCTTCGGCCTTCCGCCTTTAGAGGCTATGAGCTCAGGCTGCGTTGTCGCAAGCTCTAACGTCAGCTCTATTCCAGAGGTCGTAGGCGATGCTGCAATCTCCTTTGATCCGTCGGACATCGACGACATGAGACTAGCGTTGGAGCGAGCTTGTTTCGATGACACTATGCGCCAACAATTGATCGTTGCCGGAGCCAACCGGATACGGGAGTTTAGTTGGGACCGCACCGCTCGGGAGACGGCAGCGGCATACCATAAGGTGATCCGCGCATGACGGTCGAATCTATTGATGCCTTGACCAGCAATTCGTGTGCTGGCGCATCAACATCCGACCCAAAATCATCTCATAAGGAGGGTGGACGGCGTTGCCGGGTGGCACCAACGGGCGAGAAACCACGTGTAAGCATAATCACGGTTGTCTACAACGGTGCAGAGCACCTTGCCGCCACAATCGAAAGCGTGTTGGCTATAAAGACGGACTCAGTCGAGTACCTCGTAATTGATGGCGGTTCTACCGATGGAACTGTTGAATTGTTGCGCCACTACGAAGATCGAGTCGACTACTGGCTCAGTGAAAGTGACACTGGCATCTACGACGCCATGAATAAAGGTATCCAGCTTGCGCGAGGCGACTATATCCATCACCTAAATATTGGAGACAAACTGCTTTGTATTCCAACTGCACTTTCGGGCGACCTGTCGCCAAACACCGCAGGCCTAGCGGCCTGTGTCCGTATCGGTGATGGTAGCTTGCATAGGCCTTCTGCCGGGTTGGCTCTGCGTCTACACAACACGTTTCACCACCAAGGTTGCTTCTATCGTCGCAAGGCGGATCTCCACTACGATACCCGCTATCGCGTATTTGCTGATTTTGACCTCAACCAGCGGTTGATCCAGTCGGGGCAGCGCTTCGAACTGAGTGAGGATATTGTGGCGTCTCATGACCTGGGAGGTGTTTCGCACAACGGCCGGCAATTCCACGAAGTCTTCGAAATCGTTAGGACTAACCATGGTCTGTTCTGGCTGGCCGCCTCGTTTCTCTACTTCAAGCTGCGCGGGCTGTTCCGCCGGATGCACCTCGTATGAGTGTACAATTTCTGGCTTTGATCGTCGTATATGGTACAGACCCCGTTCGTACGTCCTCGTTGCAGACCTTGCTAGCTAATAAGTTCGACCGGGATTGTTTACGCATCCTCGTGTGGGACAATTCGTTGCACCCGAAAGCCAAAGTCGAGGAGTTGCAGCGAGCGGGTATTCTCTACC
>DAIELO010000097.1 GCA_027341705.1 Caryophanales bacterium | reverse complement strand
TAATCAGGTGCCAGAATCACAGGAATCAATCGTATCAAATGAGCTAAAAGAATTGGCTTCACGACGACCAGACGCCTTTGCATCGCTTGTACGCACATGGCTATCTGAGGATTAAGGGGTGAAATGAGTGAGACATGTTGAACAAATTAGTAATAAACAAAAGGCAGCCATCTTGCTCATTTCATTAGGACCGGAAGTCGCTGCTAATGTCTATAAGCATTTGCGTGAAGATGAAATTGAACAGTTAACGTTAGAAATTGCCACACTTCGCAAGGTGGATAGTGATGATCGTACAAATATTTTGCAGGAGTTTCATGATCTTGCTATCGCAGAAGAGTATATTTCACAGGGTGGCATTGAGTATGCAAAAGAAGTGTTGCAAAAGGCGTTAGGTTCAGAACGCGCACTGTCAATTTTAGAAAAATTGACAGCTACTTTACAAGTGCGACCATTTGAGTTTGCTCGAAAAGCCAACGCTGCGCAAATATTAAACTTCATCCAAAATGAACATCCGCAAACCATAGCACTGGTACTTTCTTATTTAGATGCAAAACAAGCAGCAGCGATTCTGAGCGAATTACCGCAGCCATTGCGTTCGGATGTTGCACGTCGAGTGGCGAAAATGGATGCAACTAGTCCTGATGTGGTTAGTTCGATTGAACGCATGTTGGAAAATAAGATTGCTTCTACCACAATGATGGATACTACGTCTGTCGGTGGATTAGATGCGATTGTCCAAATTATCAATGATGTGGATCGCGCCACTGAACGAAGCATTATGGAAACGCTAGAAATCAGCGACCCGCAGTTGGCGGAAGAAATTAAAAAGAAAATGTTTGTATTTGAAGATATTGTCATGTTGGATAATCGTGCGATTCAGCGTGTGATTCGTGATATTGAGCAAAGTGATCTGATTCTTGCGCTGCGCACAGCAAGTGAAGATGTGCGTGATGTTGTCTTTAAGAATTTGTCCAAACGTATGGTGGAGACTTTTAAAGAAGAAATGGAATATGCGGGTCCTGTCAGGTTGCGTGATGTCGAGGAAGCGCAACAGCGAATTGTTGCACAAATTCGCCGTTTAGAAGATATGGGTGAAATTGTCGTCGCGCGTGGCGGGGGAGATGATGTCCTTGTCTAAAGTTTTTCGCTCAGGTGATGGAAAAATGCCTGAAAGAGCTATTCATTTTTCTGACGTGGTGATTGAACAGTTGGTAGTTGCTTCTTCTGGAAAAGTCAATGAAAAGCCTATCAAAGATCAAGAGTTGGCATGGTTAAATGAGCAAATTCAAGACAAGCACCAAGAATTAGAGGGGATCAGGAAACAGGCTGAAGAAATTGTGGAAAATGCTCGTACTCGTGCATTGGAATTAATTGATCAGGGCAATCAGGATGCAGAAGGAGTCAAAGAATTGGCACGCCAAGAGGGTTGGCGTGTTGGTCATGATGACGGTTACGCCAAGGGTCTAGAGGATGCCAATAAACATGTAGTAATGGCGCAGGAAGTTCTGCGCATGGCTGAAGTGGAGCGGCGTGAACGAGTAACCGGTTCAGAACCTTTTTTGATCGATCTGGCCATGGTAGCAGTAGAACAAATAGTTGGGGAATATGTACAAAATGCACTGGATTATATTCCACAACTAGTGCGTACACTTTTGACTGAAGTAGAACGGGCATTTAAGGTCGAGGTTCGTGTGGCACCGACTGATTTTCCTTCTGTCATTCATCACCGGAATAGTTTTGAACGTTCTTTTTTACAGAGGGTGGAATTATTGATTTTACCTGACCGTTCGCTCAGCCCTGGAGATGTGGTGATTGCCACAGAATACGGAACTGTGGACGGAAGACTCGGCACTAGATTGGAACAACTTCACAAGGCACTAACATCGCTTGCCAAGGAGTGGGAATCAAGTGTTATTGCCGAATCGCAAAGTGAGTGAATACTCCGACAAACTTTTTGGTATTCGACTATTTCGTGTCAATGGTCGAATTGAAAAAGTTATTGGATTAACTATAGAATCACGGGGACCAGCAACGAGAATTGGTGATGTCTGTTTGATTAGAGATCAAACAGGTGTGCCGATCATCAGCGAAGTGGTAGGATTTCGCAATGACTTGGTACTTCTGATGCCGCTTGGTCCAGTGGAGGGGCTTGCGCCTGGTAGTGAGGTGGAGGCCACCAGTGACTCGTTGACGGTGCGTGTAGGTGCGGATCTATTGGGGCGGGTGGTGGACGGGCTAGGAAGACCTATGGATGGACTAGGCCCTATTTCGGGCGAAGAATGGATTCACATTCAAAACGATCCTCCTTCGCCGTTGTCTAGACCACGTATCGATGAACCACTTGCTACCGGTGTGCGGGTAATTGACGGATTGTTAACGTTGGGGCTAGGCCAAAGAGTCGGGTTGTTTGCTGGCAGTGGTGTGGGAAAAAGCACATTACTTGGCATGGTAGCACGTAATAGTGAGGCAGACATCAACGTGATTGCGCTGATAGGCGAGCGAGGCAGAGAAGTGCGCGAATTTATTGAACGCGACTTAGGTGCAGAAGGTCTGAGGCGATCTGTTGTGATTGTGGCGACATCTGACCAGCCTCCGCTGGTGAGGGTAAAGGGAGCTTTTGTGGCAACTGCTATCGCCGAATACTACCGTGATCAAGGGAAACGTGTTGCTCTAATGATGGACTCGGTAACTCGTTTTGCCATGGCATCTAGGGAAATCGGACTGGCAATTGGCGAACCTCCCACTTCGCGTGGATATACCCCTTCCGTTTTTGCGATGCTGCCAAAATTGCTTGAGCGAGCAGGGCGATCTGAAAAAGGTTCAATAACAGGGATTTATACGGTACTTGTCGAAGGAGACGATATGCAAGACCCGATATCTGACGCCGTTCGTGGTATTCTGGATGGGCATATCGTATTACAAAGAGATCTCGCTAATCGCGGCCATTTTCCGTCAATCGATTCGTTACAGAGTATTAGTCGTTTGATGAATGATGTGGTTACCCCTGAGCATCGTGAAGCGGCAAAGATAGCACGTGCTCTACTGTCAGCTAAAAAAGATGTGGAAGATTTGATCCGCATAGGCGCTTATCGCAGTGGTAGTGATTATCTCGCTGATGCAGCAATTGATCGAGAGTCTAGATTGCTCTCATTTTTGCGACAAGAAGTTGATGAGATATCAACATTTGGAGCTACAGTGCAAAATTTACAGGACATTGTCGAAGGGGTATCTCTTGGATGAGAAATATGCAACAAGTGACTAGGTTGCTGCAGTTGTATGATTCGCTTTTGAAAATGAGAGAATGGGAACAAAAACAGTCTGCTGAAGTGTGGCAGTCTGCGAAACAAGAATTACGTATCATTAATGACATGATACAGGAAGCTGAAGCTACTTCTATAGCGCAGTCCTTGACAGGGGAAGATGCGATGATGTGGGATTTGTATTTGGGCTATTTGGAAGACAAACAAAAAAACCAGCACGAATTGGTAGAGGTCACTAGGAGCGCTTTTGAAGTGTGTCGTGAGCAAACTCTGTTGGCTTATCAAGAGAAAGAAAAATGGCGCTTGCAAAGCGCTCGTATGGAATCAGAATTAATGAGAGAGATAGCAACGCGCGAAATTAAATCTGCTGATGATTTGGCGATTCAGAGGTACGGAGAAAATGCTCAGCACTTGTTTGAGGAGGTAGAAAAATCTGGAAAAATCTATAGGCGCTAAAAAAAAATCCCGGCCAATTTCATTCTTCTTTTTTTATGTGCTGCTGCCCGTTTTCTTCGCAATGATACTCGCCGTCGTGGTATTGCAGTTAATTGGCTTTAATGTCGTGGGGAAAGTGTCAGGTCAATTACAAAAAGTTCCCATGGTGCGTCATGTCTTGGGAGAGCCGCCTTTGCCAATACCAATACCCGTGCAAGTAGCGACATTAAAGGTACAGTTAAAGAATAAGACTACACAAATCCAAACATTATCTTCTCAATTACATCATTTGCAAATAGAATTAACGAAGGCAAAAAGCACGCTACAAACTACCCAAGTCAATTTGAAAAAAACGCAAACTACGTTATTGAAGACTCAGCAAATCAAGGGACAAATAGCCAAACAGGCAGCAGTTTACACTAGTATGAGCGCAGTGCAAGCAGCGCAAATTTTGTCGCAATTACCTTTTAGCACACAAGTACAAACGCTACAGGCAATGAGTGCTGTAGAGCAAGCGTCCATTCTTTCGCAAATGAAGGTGAATTTGGCAGCCAAACTCTTAAAGGCGGGGGCTTAATTCTTCCATATTTATATGGTATGATCATTTTATATAATAATGTTTAGTTTAGGGGAGTATCGTGGATGCCTTGGATACCGGTTGATCATGCGGCAGTCAATTTGGGGACGAAAGAACATCGTGATGTTAAAAAAAGTAAGTCGCCAAGTACTACGTCTGAACCGAAGCGCGATGAATTTCAACAGTATCTTAATAATGGATTGACAAGTGCAAATACACATAAAGATGCAAAAAAAGTTACAACAAATAAGAAAATATATACTTCTCCTCCTTCAAAAAAGACGGTGTTGCCTGATTTGCAACATAGGCAGCAACATGTCACCACGAGTATCAAAAATCATCATAGAATGCATCAGTCTGAGCAAACTGTTACTCAGGCTGACATCTCTGCTCAGGGGATTGCTGGTGCTTTTGTGGTAGCGCAAAATCATGTATTGGTAGATCCTTTGAACGATAATCATTCGCATTTTAATGTTGGACATTTGCGAACAAAACAGATAACTGAGACAGAAGCAACAAAGGTGTCTGCTAATACAGCGAGCCAATTACATCAAATTAGGACCAGGGTTCATCAACTTGTATCAGAGCAAGGTCAGGCACATCATGTTGGAGCTAAAAACAAATTAAGTCAAGGATTCCAAAGCACATTACTTGGACATGAACAGGTACAACTAGGATCACCAAATGTGCAGGTAAAGCCAGACGCGAATGTGGCAACAAAGGCGGGTGCGGGGGCAAAGGCTGCTGTTGCTAATACAGGAGCGCAACGGTTGAATCCATCGCCAGTTCAGCACAACCAAATCCATGGACATGAACAGGTACAACCAGGATCACCAAATGTGCAGGTGAAGCCAGACGCGAATGTGGCAACAAAGGTGGGTACGGAGGCAAAGGCTGCTGTTGCTAATACAGGAGAG
>DAIELO010000096.1 GCA_027341705.1 Caryophanales bacterium | reverse complement strand
GTACAATGCTGGCCCCAATCGCGTGAAGCGTTGGATCGCCGAAGGAAAATGGTCAGGTGATGAGATTTCAGTACAAGATATCCCCGTCACTGAGACGCGACATTTCGTCGAACGCGTCATGTTTATGGTACACGTCTTTCATCGGTTTTATTAAATGTACGAGCGCAGTTTGAATGACTTGGTTGAAATTGTATAGTTGGTGACGCTTGCAATATATCGCGTCACCATGCTATACTAGCTTTCGTCCGATTCACCGAGTCGTAAGACAACCACCATGTCGGGATGGCGGAATTGGCAGACGCGCACGTTTGAGGGGCGTGTGGGGTAACCCGTCCGGGTTCAAGTCCCGGTCTCGACACCAGAAAAGTCTAAAATGCCGCAGTGTAGCAGGGTTTTTGAGCCTTTGAGCTCAAGAGCCCTGTTTCCATTTTACGGTGGAATTTGCCCTCGATTTTTGCGGGTACGTGTGGGCACACACGTCCGCAGAAGTGCGGGGCAAAAGGGGCCAAGTCCCCCACACGTCTCGAAAAAGGAGAAGTGTGGGTATGGCGAAACGGAGAAAAAATACGGTTGATTTTGCGGAAGAGGTGACCGTGCCGGAAGAACGGATAATTTCGTTGGCAGATGCGAAGGTACAGTTCTTGCGTGATGTCCGGGGATTGGCAAAACAAACACAGCGGTGGCACAAGGAAAATCTGAATGCGCTGGAGAAAGTTTTGGGTATGCAAGGCATGGTGATAGAGGATTGCCGGAAACTCACTGTTTCGTTTCTGAAGGACCATTTCGTGTTCTACATGCTGGAGGAACTCGGGCTGAAGGTGAACACCATCAATGGGCGGATTCGATCCGTTCGTGGACTCATTCAATTCCTGCACAGGGAAAGTTACCTGCCTCGGGATTACAGCGCGGATTTGCCCGTTCTGAAGGCCGAGAAGGTCATCATCCAGGCGTTCAGTGAGGAAGAGATTACACGACTGCTACGTCAGCCGGATCAGAGCACATTCACGGGTCTGCGCGACTACACGGTGATGTTATTGTTGCTGGAAACCGGGATGCGAATTTCGGAACTCGTCGGCATTCAGATGGCAGATGTGCATATTCGCGACGGAAATGTCCTCGTGCATGGGAAAGGCTCTAAGCAGCGTCTGGTGCCCATTCAGAGCAAGATGCGTCAAGTCCTGAAGAAATACATGAAGGAGCGCGGAAACGCGCTCACAGACGCGCTGTTTGTCACCATCGACAACGAGCCCATTGCCATCGGCACGATTCAAAAGCTCATTAAGCGGTATGGAGAACAGGCGCGAATTGCAAATGTCCGCGTGTCACCTCATACTTTCAGGCATACGATGTCAAAATATTACATTTTGGCGGGTGGAGACATCTTTTCTCTTCAGCGGATACTTGGCCATAGCAGTATGGAGACGGTTCGCATATATGTAGAGATGTTCTCGCACGATGTGAACTTGCAGCACAGTAAGTTTAGTTTTGTGGAGCATCGGCTGAGTTAGTGGTGGTGATGGCCGGGAGTTATGCTTCCGGCCATCTGTGAATCGATGATGATTATGAATTTATGGAGGACTGGCAGATGGTGAATCGAAGATGTGAACGTTCCAACCCTTTGATGACGCAGTTGGGGGAATATCGTAGGTTGTCGAAACCGTCGTTTAAGTTAGAGAGCGAAGAGATAAAGCGATTGGCTCACATGCAAGCCGAAGCTTTTGTGAGTCATCCAGATATGCAAATGAAATTAAAGGATATAATCGAAACGTCAGATCATCAGAGCGACTGAGCAAATTTTGTTAATGGTATGCCGTTAGATTGCAAGACACCAGCCAAGCATTCTTGAACATTCGCAGCCCGTATGCGCAATAGCATTTGGTGGTAGATTGTAGTAGTTTCGGACATCCATTCGAGAGAATTATGACGAGGCGCTAATACAATTTCAAAAACATAGCTTTGCTTCCATTTACAGCTTATTTTCAATAATCACTATAGCTCTCTCGATCTCCTTAAAATCCCAAGGTTGAACAAAGAGATTTGAACCATCCCGGTCAACGTCCCACAAACGAGTGTCTAAAGCTATTCGCCTAGCCCTATCGAGGACATGTTTCACATCATCTTTTGAAATTCTCTCCAGTTCTTGATTCGCTAGCGCGAAAATGCCGATCAATAATGAATTCAATAGTGCATTTAATCTTAGTGTAAGTTGTTGCTCACTTACAAACCACTTTCGATCGATGTACTGCACTTTCTTTATGATAATTTTAAGAAGTTTTAGGAGTCGGCTAACATTGCCAGAGAACCGGACACTCATGACTTGAATCATGAGATTCTCCAAAAAGGTCGTCCGGTTGTTAAACAACTTCTCTGCTCGCATGAAATACGTGTCAACGATCAAGTGCAACCACATATTAACAGAAACCTTGTCCCATGATGTTAACAGAGGTGTATCTGTGATTTTGTTTCTAACTGCACCCAAAACTATTTCCAAGTTATTGGACGTGAGGTATGGATTCCAATCTAAAAAAGCTTGCTGAATTTCGCTTGAACTGAGCTGATTTCTTAAAGCAATACCCAAACTTTCACCAAGCCATCGAATCATCGACATTCCTGCGTTGTGCAAACTGGGTAGTTTATTCATGGCCCAGGTAAGTATTTTAGGTTGATGCAACTGTAAGGCAAATTCCAAACTGACCCTAGTATACATTAGAACTAGTAGTCTATATGACAGTCTGTGGTTCGTAGTGATCAATTGCGCAAAAAGACTCTCGATTGCCTCTATCCTGTCCCATACGGACCCTAGTTTCGCAAACAGCAAGTGCAATTCCAAATCATATTTAAACATCGGTATGCTCAAAATAAAATCAGCCATAAACGGAGACTTACTTGGAGTGACGAGACGTACCATATACTCAGGTGAGAGTGAATATGCAAGTACGAACAAATCCAGAACCCACGGTTCCATTTCGACCGGATGAACAATCCTTGACTTCATTCCGTTCACAGCCAATATATCTTCCGATTGTAGCGCTTCGGTTAATGCATCAAAAAAATCCTTCTCATAAATGGGAAAGCCTTGTTTAAGGGATATGTTAAACTCAATGACTGGGGCATTAATTTTATCAACAATAGTGCCAAATACGCAGTTTATTTCGTGCTTGCTCGTCAAGATTTTTAAACCCTCAGGAATAATCCAAAATGGTAACTCTAAGATCGCAATGAGTTTACTCATCTCAATAACTTGGCTTAAATCGATGTGAGAAATTCTAGTCAGCGAATGCAAAGCACCTGTGATTAAAGATAGGAATTCAAAACGAATTTGTTTTTCATCAAGTGTATCTGTCGAATTTATGTAGGGGAACCAAATATTATTCACCCAACTATCCAGGAAATTCATTTCTAATTTTTCTGATTGGAAATGATCGAGCATGTCGGCAATTTGACTCTTATAGACATTTCTACCTGCAGAACCCCCCAGTCCGTGATTTGCCCTTAAAATTGCTCTTGTGACCGTTGGTTCGTCCAATAGTCCGGTATTCTTGTAATAAGAATGTAAGAATTCATACAGTGATGCCCTATTCTCAATCCACTCGCTGTTTTGCTTGATGGAGCGTTCAACCTCTAATAGTAGAGGTCTCCATTCCTTTATGTGGTATTGGTAATAGCTCCATGAGTCCAATCCGTCGTTGAGGTACTTTTCAGCTATGGTCAAATTTCGTTTCCTCCCAATTTATCCCATAGGCCATCGAAGGCATCTATCACAGGTTGGGCATGTTCGACCTTGAGAAGGATAGAATGCAAAGCACCAATGTGATTTAGAGAGGCTCCAAGAGACCAGACATGGGGCGGTGAACTCGGAAACATCAGGAACCTGTCATGAAACGCCCAACCATTTGTACCTGTTTGCACGCGTACTCGAAGGTCAATGCCTTCCAAATTCCCGCTCTTCGATATTGTGTCTTGAAAGTCAGACGTCCACTTCGCCCATGAGGTTCCTTTGGGAATCGCCAGGTTCGATGTAATAACCCGAAGTGGAGCATCTCGCCTTTGGCAGGCAAAAACAGTCGCTAGGATATCTCTGGCTGTACAATACGGATCCCATAGACTGACACCGGCATCTCCATAGGTTGAAATGAGAAAGCGAATGTCTGATAGTGCTTTTTGATGCTCGTTGTTCCCGCCTTTAGCATATTGTACAAAGAATTTTTTTGACTCTAATTCTGTAACTGATTCTTTGTGCTGTCTTTGTCCAACCCACTGTCTCCAATCCACAGTACTATTAGCGTTTTGGTTATGATTACTATACAGGTCAACGGTATATGAAATCTCAGGATCGCCTGTTCTTATTGTGGGTACATTCACATTCCGTTTAATAGGATGGCTCAACCTAAGGCCAATTTGAAAACTCTCCAAAAAGTGTCCCTCACTTTGGAATAAGAGCAAATCATCTGATTTGCGTGTAATCCTGGTCGTAACCAACCCTCGGTTTGAAGTGAGGTTAACAGTGTGTGAGCCGTGTGAATTACTCGATACGCCGTTACCAATTACCGCTTTGTCAAAGGTACAATATGCTCGCACATCTACAGCTGGTGGATTGGAGCTCAATTTCGGATGCCAGGCGATTGGAATATTTAAACCATTATTTCCGTTCCCTTTCTCCTGCACTTCTAAAATCGTAATCGGCAGTTGGAATATTATGTTCCCTATTCTGTCTGATACAGTATTTAAATCAATAGGGACTTGTATCAATATCCAGTCGGTTAATTTGGTCATCTCGTTTTTCGTCAGGTTTCTATAGAGTTGCTTTGTTTTCGCGAAGAACTCCATGATGTAGTGGCATCGGAGGAACGAATTTCTTAATGCGAGACCAATTGGCCGAGAATCTTTTGACAAAAAAACTGGCCCAAGTTCCGATAAGTTGTCAAGTACTAAATTAGGACAACCTGGTTGACACCATTGACCGGAATTAGCAACGGAACTATACAACTGAATGACAGTGGGCACATCCACATCCTGAAATGTAAGCATGACACTGGTTCTCTTATTTAGAGAAAATGTCTTGGAGCTTCCGTGTCGAATAACATTCTGTTTATGACAAGGTGTCTCGTTTAAAGTAACAAGTGTGAAAATATTGTGATATTGTCGAGTTGATTTATCATGCAATGCGATACACGTAATAGTAGCTGACTGATAAAATCCTATGACCCCGGGCT
>DAIELO010000095.1 GCA_027341705.1 Caryophanales bacterium | reverse complement strand
ACTGCAAACGGTGCAAATCCAATCCCGATCATCGTGCCTTGTCACCGTGTAATCGGAAAAAATAGAACGCTTACTGGCTACCGTGGCGGCATTGACATTAAAACCGCCCTACTCAATTTAGAAGGGCTTGCAACGTTGCCACACCATGATACGGAATTACATAGCAGGAGGGATATTGTGTGTTACACGCCCTAGTGACTGGGATACTGTTAGGTTTGGCCTCAGGACTCACGCCAGGTCCGCTGCAAGCGCTGGTGATTTCCCAAAGCGCACAACACGGTTGGCGACGCGGGGTGCTGGTGTCGTTCGCGCCGCTAATCACCGATACCTTCATCGTGGTCGCAACGGTGTGGCTGTTCAGTCACGTCCCCGCGTGGGTGTTGCATGGCATGACCGTAATCGGTGCTATCATGATCGCTTACATCGCACTTGACACGTGGCGCGCGTCACGTGCACATGCGGCGAACAGCAACCAACCCACCAACGCCGCCCATGATAGCAAAGGATTATGGCACGCCGTGTTAGTGAACATTATCAACCCGCACGCTTGGCTGTTCTGGGTGGTCGTTGGCTCCCCAATCACTGTTCGCTTTGCCAAAACATCCGTAGCCGAAGCACTTGTATTCATCCTTAGCTTTTACGTCTTACTTGTCGGCATCAAAGTAGTGCTATCTGTCGGCGTGGATCGTGGTCTATCCTTGACAGGCGGAAAGGGAAGATTGTGGGTTTTGCGAGGAACTGCCATATCACTCGTGATACTTGCCATCGTAATGGGCATTACCGGCATCGTACAACTTTTTTAAGCATACAATATGCAAGTATCACCAATTGCCCTCAAATTATATTTTGAAATGCCTCTAGTAATCGTTCCTTCTGAAATGGTTTCACAATAAAGTTCTTTGCCCCTGCTTTCATTGCGTCAAGTACCATTGTTTGTTGTCCCATAGCAGAAATCATAAGAACTTTAGCATTTGGATCAATCGCCATAATTGCTCGCACTGCCTGAATCCCATCCATATCGGGCATCGTGATATCCATTGTAATGATATCTGGTTGTAGTTCCTTGAATTTCAATATAGCATCCTTACCATTTACCGCTTCTCCCACTACTTCATATCCGCTATTCGTCAGCATCTGATTGATTGACATACGCATGAACGCCGCATCATCTACAATTAACACTTTCACACTCATCTTAATCCCCCCACCATACAAATAAAAATCCTATTGAACTAGAAGTTGTTCAATGGTGATCACTTTTTGCGATTTTTAGATCCAGGTACAACGAGAATTTTTGATCGGGATTGTTCAAATCAATGTCACCAATTTCCGAAATTCGTTTAAGGCGATAAAGCAGCGTATTAATGTGTACATGAAGCGCACTAGCCGCCGCTTTCGTGTTGCTGTCATGGTTCAAAAATACCTCTAGCGACTCCAATAATTGCGTTTGATGCTTTTCGTCATACTCGTGAAGTTTTTGCAATGATAAATTAGGGTGGTCTTCTGCCGCTATTTGTTCCATGATGATTGGTAAAAAACGATAAAATCCCAAACGTTGATAATCGAACACATCTTGGGTTTCAAATGGAAATTGTTGCTTAATCCGAATGACCGTCAACGCTTCCTGATAGCTTGTTGCAATTTGATCATACGACTGGTAAATGCCGCCAACCCCGCCGATAAGTTGACCCATATGAAACCGCTCTTTCATTTGCAAAATTACCGTCTTCGCAAACTCGGTACCATGTTGCCACGTCAATTCTTCTTTGGCGCGAGGTCCCACCATCACAATTAATTGATTGCTTTCATACACGCTAAAAATCACGCGAAGTCGTTGCGTGGTGTTCATCACATACACCGTTTGTTCGTCATCTTTCGTGCTGATATCCTCATGAAACTGGAATACGATCACACAAAACGCAGACGCAAGCGTTAATTTTAATTGTTCGGCCTTGGCTTTAATCTTTTCATGAGACTGAAGGTGACCAGTGAGAATTTGCCAAACAAATTCCCGTTGCTCCTCTTCCTCTTTAATTCTGGAGATCCGCAACTGCAATAGTTTCCTACTCACCGCTTTTGCCGCCTGTTGCAGATGCAAAATTTGATCTTCATCCAATCGTTGTTGCTCTTCAATCACCCAGATATAGCCTAAAATTTCACCATCTTTTCGAACCGAAATCGCCACGCGATTGCCAAGTCCCACTGCGTCAATCGCAGACACTCGTACCGGCTCCGCACTGTTAGCCAAACGCTGCATGACGCCATGTTTCCATAGACTATTAATCACTTTTTCAGGCACCCTACGTCCAATAATGGTGGAGATGCGAGCCTGGTCTGTCTCTTGATCGTGAGAACTATACGAAAGTAAACGATGATGTGCATCTTCTATGGTAATCGGGCGAGCCAGTACCGTGCCAATCACATCTGCTAATTTCTCCAGCGAATCAAATGATTCCTTAAAAGGATCAAACGGAACGCGCATATGCACGAATCTCCTAGTCAAACTTTGTGGTTCTCATCCTTGCACAGTCCACTAAATAATTTTGCATGTGATCATCATCATTGTCAACTAGATTCGAATCCCACGCAAACGAGGCATATTGATTTTCTCATCCAGATCTAGATATAATAAATTCAGAAAATCAGATAATCCGATTAAGCGAGTATCAGTATAATTTGAACCTCGGAGGGCATAAACTATGGCTATAAAAACTCGTGAATCGAGGGGCTCACGCATGGTGAAAGCCTACTTGGGTAAAAGGTCACAACTCGTTTTGCCAAAGGCCATTGTAGACGAATTGCACTTACTAGAAGGTACCGAGTTTGAAATCGAAATTATTGACGGACGTATTGTGATGGAACCGATGATTTCGATTCCACGTTCGCAGGCATGGTTTTGGACAGACCATTGGCAGCGGGCGGAGCAGGAGGCCGAAGAAGATATCCGTGCAGGCCGAATGACCACAGTGAACAACGAAAAAGAACTCGATGCATATTTGAGTCAACTCGATGTGGAGAGCGACTAACCGATGGCCATTTTAAGATTCACAGAACGCTTTGACAAGAGTCTCAAGGAACTCGACCCCTTATCACAGAAAGCAGTGGCGAAAGCACTACGTTTATTACTACAAAATCCTCGTCATCCCTCCTTGCGCACACGTAAAATGGAGGGGGTTACCAATGTTTTTGAGGCAAGTGCCAATATGGACATTCGACTCACATTTCATTATGTAAAGCCAGATACGATCGTTCTTCGAACTTGTGGTCATCACGATTCAACTTTGAACTATCCCTAAAGTTACCCCCCCTCCCCCATTTGACAGCGCAACCATTTGTGTAATTTCACAAACAAAGTGGACGCGTTCTCTTTTCTTTACAAAGAGAATTATATGAATTGCCCTTATAATTCAGCTAAGTCATTATAAATCATGGAGGAATACACAATGATCATCGGCGTTCCCAAAGAGATAAAAAACAATGAAAATCGCGTAGCCATCACCCCAGCGGGCGTACTCTCGCTCATACAATCAGGACATGAAGTCATCATCGAAAGCGAAGCTGGAACGGGCAGCGGATTTACAGACGCGGTCTACCAAGCAGCAGGTGCCACCATCTTGACAAGTGCAGCTGATCTGTGGGCGCGCTCAGAAATGGTGATCAAAGTCAAAGAACCACTCGCTTCTGAGTATAAATTTTTCCGCGAAGGTCTCATTTTATTTACCTATCTGCATCTTGCAGCAGAACCACACCTTGCAAAAGCGCTTAAAGAGCAAGGCGTGACGGCCATTGCTTATGAAACAGTACAAGTCGGCCACACGTTACCCTTACTCACACCAATGAGCGAAATTGCCGGTCGGATGTCGGCACAGATTGGTGCACAGTTTCTCGAAAAATTCGAAGGTGGTAAAGGCATTCTGTTGAGTGCTGTGCCCGGAGTAAAACGCGGAAAAGTGACCATCATCGGCGGCGGCGTGGTCGGAACGAACGCGGCAAAAATTGCACTAGGTCTGGGAGCCGACGTGACTGTCATTGATCTAAGCGCAGAACGTTTGCGACAACTTGATGATATTTTCGGTTCTCAACTCAATACATTAATGGCAAATCCCGCTAACATTGCTGAATCGGTGATGGAATCTGATCTTGTCATCGGTGCTGTCTTGATTCCTGGAGCCAAGGCACCCCACCTCGTTACCGAAGAAATGGTCAAAAGCATGCAGCCTGGTTCTGTCATTGTCGATGTGGCCATTGATCAAGGTGGCATTGTAGCGACGACTGATAAAATCACGACACACGATGATCCGACGTATGTGAAACACGGTGTATTGCATTACGCAGTAGCCAATATGCCCGGTGCTGTTCCCAGAACGGCTACCATCGCTTTAACTAACGCCACCCTACCTTATGCGTTGCAACTTGCAAACAAAGGCGTGCAAAAAGCAGTGTTAGACAACGAGTCGCTGCGCTCGGGCGTCAACGTAGCAGGCGGCCAGATCACCTACGAAGCCGTAGCGAAAGCACTTGGCTATGACTATGTCCCCGTAGAAACCACATTTAAGGAAAAAGTAACGCTAAGATAAGGCTGATTAGTATAAGGTACCTGTTAATCGCAACGATCGATGCACCCCTTATCACCAACACATTTGACGTAGTATGGTCTGGCAAAAGTCACCCCATGGCGTTATGATGATGGTGGTAGGGGGTGTTATTTATTGATTCGGGGCATTCCCTATTTGATTTTGGCCACTTTGCTTTGGAGTGGCAACTATATTGCTGGGCGAATCTTGGCACCAGCCATGCCGGCACTATTCTTGAATGGGGTTCGTTGGAGCCTGTCGGCCATTGAGTTATTGATTATTTTTGCGATTACCGGAAGGCGAATTCCACTAATTCGAAAGTGGAAAGAGTTGTTACTGCTTGGGTTCATCGGTATGTTTGTTTTCTCATCATTAAATTATCTGGGATTGCACACCATTCCTGCGGCACAGGCGGGTATTATTTCGGGTTTGATTCCTGTCACCATTCTTATATTTGGTGTATTTATCTTGCATGAGCGCCCTAAGACGAGAGCTTGGCTAGGCACCGTGTTGTCCGTGTTGGGCGTGGGTTTGCTGTTTGGATTAAAAACAGGCAGCAAAGGGTATGCCGTGTCTTTTGGTGATGTGGAGATGCTGCTCGCAGCGATCTCATGGGGATGGTATACAGTGTTGGGCAAGAAATTC
>DAIELO010000094.1 GCA_027341705.1 Caryophanales bacterium | reverse complement strand
TTACTTTTTTCAATTCGATTGCATCCGCTTTTTCTGCTTTTGCTCGTGTATGCGCTGTTTGGTCATTTTTTTTTGACGGTAATCCGATTATTTGCGGTGGTGTTGTTGCATGAAATGGGTCATGCTTACGCTGCTGTGCGCTTAGGCTATACGATTGAGTCAATTGAGTTGTATCCGTTTGGCGGGGTTGCACGATTGAGCGGTAAGCAGATAGGATGGAGTCCAAGGGACGAGGTAATGATTGCGATCAGTGGGCCGTTAGTCAATCTTGTGTTGGCGCTTTTGACCATGTTGTTGATGCTGCTGGGCTTGCTTTCGGCTGAAGTCGCAAAGCCATTTATTGGGATGAATTTTACATTATTATTTTTCAATCTGCTTCCTGCGCTGCCACTTGATGGCGGTCGAATCGCTAGAGCTGGTTTGTCGATGAATCGGGGGTTTGAGGCCGCTACGGAGGTGCTTACACGCATGTCATTTGCACTTTCCGTTGTGTTGGTGGCTTTAGGTGGCGTGGCGCTATGGCTTGGGTATCCAGAAGCCGGAATGCTGATGTTGGGTGTGTTTTTGCTTGTGTCAGCGGTGACGCTTCATCGTCATAATCGGTATGATATGCTGCGTTTTCTCGATCATAAACGTAGAGAATTACCTGCGACACAAACATTGCGCACACTAATCGTTGATGAAGAGATGGGGATCGGTAAAATAGCTTCTCAATTTCTTCCCGGGGCCTATCATGTCATTTATCTGCAAAATAGGCATACACTTGCACACGAACCATGGGCACTCTCGAATGCCATTTCAGAAACTGTGCTGTTACAAGCGATATTTGAAGACGGTATGTGGATGGAGCCGATCACCCGGCTCTTGCGATAGAGCCACTATTTGTGTTAAAGTGTTCGAGTAGTATGTCACCGCATGTTGATAGGCTTAAACAAGCGAAGCTTGTGCCTAGACAGCGAGTTTATTAGTTGGAGGTGCGCGTATTGTACGCGATTGTAGAAACAGGCGGCAAACAGTACAAGGTTACTGAAGGCACGATGCTGATGATTGAGAAGTTAGACGTCGAGGCAGGTTCTGAATATACGTTTGATAAGGTATTATTCTTAAATAAGGATGGACAAGTTCAGGTCGGTGCTCCCCTTATTGAAGGCGCAGCGGTCATTGGAACAGTGGTAGAGCACGGGAAAGACAAGAAAATCATCGTTTATAAATACAAGTCTAAGAAGAATTACCGTCGCAAACAAGGGCATCGTCAACCTTTTACGAAGGTCAAAGTAACAGAAATCCGTGGGTAATTTATGATTCAGGCGCAAGTTTTTGAGACGATCGCGCCAGATCAGTCACGTAAGATTACACGTTTTCTGATTACAGGCCATGCCGGATCAGGTGAGTATGGTAGAGATGTGGTTTGCGCCGCAGTGTCCGCTTTGGCGATTAACTTTGTCAATAGTGTCGAATCGCTTTGTGGCGTTGAACTTACGTATCAAGCTCGTGATGGACTGATGGACATTGAGGTTTCGAATGAAGAGTTGATACAGTGGTTTGCGCAAAGCTTGCGTGTGGGATTAACGGGAATTGCCAATGAACATGCGAAGTACGTGCGTGTAAATCATCGATTAATGTAAAAGTGACAGGGAGGTTATGAAAATGTTGCGTTATAATTTACAGTTATTTGCACATAAAAAAGGTGTGTCCTCGACGCGCAATGGTCGAGACAGCAATGCTCAACGTCTTGGCGTGAAGCGGGCTGATGGACAGACAGTGACTGGTGGCAGCATCTTAGTGCGTCAACGCGGCACACGGATTTATCCGGGGACGAATGTAGGACGTGGCAACGATGACACGTTGTTTGCAAAGGTGGACGGCGTGGTTAAGTTTGAGCGCTGGGGCCGTGATCGCAAGCGCGTGAGTGTCTATCCTGTGGTAGAGGCGGCAAGTGAGCCGGTAGAGACTGCGCTATAAGTTTAGTTTGGCGAAATCACCCAGTTGCCGTGTGCGACTGGGTTTTGCTTTTTTTGGATGATAAAGGGGTGTTGGTATGTTTGTCGATATGGCAAAAGTCGAGGTGAAAGCTGGCGACGGTGGCAATGGCATGGTGGCTTATCGAAGGGAGAAGTATGTGCCTTTGGGTGGGCCTGCAGGCGGCGATGGGGGACGCGGTGGGGATATCGTGTTCGTGGTGGATGAAGGGCTGCGAACGCTGATGGACTTTCGTTATCAACGCCATTTTAAGGCAGATCACGGGGAAAATGGTCGGCACAAAAATCAACATGGTGCCAATGCGGAAGATCTTGTGGTCAAAGTGCCGCCTGGCACTGTGGTGAGAGATGCGCTCACGAATGAATTAATTGCCGATTTGACGGAAACGGGATCGAGTGCGGTCATCGTAAAGGGTGGGCGTGGCGGTCGGGGCAATGTGCGTTTTGCCAATTCTAAAAATAAGGCACCAGACATGGCGGAAAAAGGGGAACCTGGTATCACCCGTACGATCATTCTGGAATTAAAGTTGTTGGCTGACGTGGGGTTGGTAGGGTTTCCGAGTGTGGGAAAATCGACGCTGTTGTCTGTGGTCAGCGCGGCGCAACCTAAAGTGGCGGCCTATCACTTTACCACGCTCTCTCCTTATCTGGGTATGGTCACATTAGGGGAAGGTCGTTCATTTGTGTTGGCTGATTTGCCGGGATTAATTGAGGGCGCGCATGAGGGGCTAGGGCTTGGTCATGAATTTCTTCGTCATGTGGAGCGCACGCGTGTACTCATTCACGTGATTGACATGGCTGCTACCGATGGCAGGAATCCAGTACAAGATTATCAGATTATTCAGAAGGAACTGGCATCCTACAATCCCCAATTGCTAAAACGCCCACAGATCATTGCTGCCAATAAGATGGATTTGCCTGACGCAATCGATCAATTGCGCCAATTTCAAGAAGTGTATCCTGATCTTGAAGTGTTTTCGATTTCCGCTGCCACTCGCACTGGGGTCGATGAACTGATGCAACGAGCAGGTTATTTATTGGACACGCTGGTTATTGAGGAAAAAGCGTTAGAAGAAGTGTTAGACGATGAAATCGTGTATACGGCTAAAGGGCAAAAAATCAAATTTGCTATTGAGATGGATCAAGAGGTGTACGTCGTCGTTAGCGAGGAATTAGATAAAATGGTGTTAATGACTAATTTTGAACAATATGATGCGGTAAAGCGATTCCAGCGCATTTTGAAGCGGGCAGGCATTGATACGGCACTTCGCAATCATGGTGCCAAAAATGGCGATGTAATTCGGGTGGGCGATGTGGAATTTGACTTTGTAGACTGACGGAGTGACGCCATATGTACAGAGGGAACAATGGGGTGACCCGAGATTTTGTGGCAACGGGTCTCGTTGTGAATGAGGATCAGGTACTGCTACTTTTTCATCGCAAGCTTGGTCGCTGGTTACCTCCTGGTGGGCATATTGACGCACCTGAACTGCCTGATCAAGCCGCGATTCGCGAAGTATTTGAAGAAACTGGAATTCGCATCGAATTGGTGGCAGATTATGAGCCGGCAGGCTTTGAACATGCGCTGCCACGACCGGCAGGTATCCAACTAGAGGACATTGAACCGGGTCATCAGCACATTGACTTGATTTATTTTGCGAAACCGATTGGGGATACGACGTTAATTAAAAATGATGAGTCGTTGGCACTAGGTTGGTTCACGATCGCAACAATGCAGGAGATGGGCGTGACGGAGGAAGTGATCGCATGGTGCAAGAAGGCGATTTTTGCGGTGAACAAGGGGATAGATCGTTAATTTTTCCGATTGAGTTGGCACAACAGATCGTGTCCACACTTGAAGCAGCACTTCCATTTGAAAGTGGAGGGCTGCTTTTTGGTAGGTGCCATGTGGGCGAATGCGTCGGTGAGAAATTTTATTATCTTGCAAGTAGGGAGCCTCATGAGCAATTATATAGTGCAGATCCCAATGCATTGATTTCCGCGCTATTGCAGGCAAGGCAGCAGCATTTGGAGTTGCTTGCCACCGTTCATAGTCACCCGCAAGGCGCGGCGGTGCCGTCGTTCAAGGATTTGTCAGAGGCGTATGGATATCAAAGTGTGTATCATGGCATCGTGTCTTACTTAGGTGCCCGGCCTGACATGCGTTTTTATGCGTATCAAAAAATCAACCAAGCGTATCGCTATCAACGAATTCCTCTCATTGTGTTATAGGCCGTATCGCAGACTTTCAGCTAGCATTGGGCCTTGCCGCATGGGCAATGCGAACCCGAAGGCTAGCATTGGGTATCTATCTGGAAATTAATCAAGAAAAAATTTCTGTAAGATCAATCCGCAGGTCTGCAAAGATCCCCACGTCGACCATGTCATTGGCTTCGTAAACTTCCGCTTGGCCAAAAACGTTTTCTTCCAGACGATATACTTCCAGGGTTTTGTAAAATGTGTCGACTATCCAGTACTCCCGTACCCCTGCACGCTGATATCGTCGCAACTTGACCTTCCTGTCTTTCGCAGCCGTATGTGGTGATAAAACCTCGATCACCATATCGGGAGTGCCTACACAACCTTTTTCTCGAATCTTGGACGGGTCGCAGACAATCGTGATATCCGGTTCCACATGCTCGTCGTCATCAACGTTAAACCACACGCCAAAAGGGGCTCCGTACGCTCGGCATGTCTTTCCGACCAAGTAGTTAGCGATCACCCTGCTGAGATTCCAGACGGCAGCCTGATGCCTTTCGGATGGCGGTGGTGTCATGTCGTAAACCACGCCATCAATGATTTCGTAGTGTTCCCACTCTTCTGGATCAGGATGGATGATCGGCATGAAAAGCACTCTCCCCATATTATACGCTGGCACACTGGGAAAAAAGCCGCCACTAACCGCTTGACTCGTTATGCTGGGCGCTATTTTACTGTTCAATGTTTTAGGAAATTCTTAGTGTCACTAATGTAACACAAACAAACTCGCCGTGCCATCGTACTCAAGACGATCAAGGCGACGGGGGGAATCCGTGGTATCCGTTCATTTGATATCCTCTCATTTTGACAAATCTGTGAAGTCCCTCGATTTTCTCCTATCATGATGTGCTTTTTCCCATTGTAAAAAGGTTATTACGCCAAGTTTTTGAACAGTGTCAGTAAAACCACTTGGGGTGAAATTATGAATGTTGAAGTAAGTGAATTGGTGGATCAAATCATTTTGGCGGCGCTTTCGCTGGGTGCTTCTGATTTGCACT
>DAIELO010000093.1 GCA_027341705.1 Caryophanales bacterium | reverse complement strand
CATAACCGTGACCGGTTGCTGACGCATGACGTGGCCGAGATGTTCTTCGAACAAATCAAGGCGCAAGCCGATGCGGGCGAGCTGTTATCGAAGGAGCATTTTTCGACCGATGGCACCTTGCTGGATGCGGCCGCCTCGATAAAGAGTTTCAAGCGTAAGGATACGGATGACACGTCCGGTGGTGGCACAAATTCCGACACGCAGGAACCCGCCGGGCAGGGGCGCAATGTGGAAGTAGACTTCCACGGAGAGCAGTTCAGTAATGCGACGCACCAGTCTTCTACGGATGGCGAGGCGCGTCTGTATCGCAAGGCAAAGGGCAAGGAAGCCAAGCTCAGCTTTATGGGGCATCTGTTGACCGAGAATCGTAACGGGCTGATCGTGCAGGCGAGGGTCAGTCAGGCAACGGGAACCGCAGAACGCGAAGTATCGCTGGAGATGCTGGACGCGGAATCCGGTTCAAATCGAAGGACATTGGCGGCGGACAAGAATTACGATACCAAAGCCTTTGTGGCGGATTGCCGCAAACGTAAAGTGACGCCTCATGTGGCGCAGAAGAAACATACGGCGATTGATGGTCGCACCACCCGCCACGAGGGGTATGAAATCAGCATCAAGAAACGCAAGCAGATCGAAGAGTGCTTTGGCTGGATGAAAGACATTGGCTTGATGCGCAAATTGCGGCATCGCGGCAAGAAACTGGTGAACCAGCTATTTCTGTTCACGGCAGCGGCTTACAACCTGGTCAGAATGCGACGATTATTGGCGTAGTACGCCAGAAATCCGTCCAAAAGGCGGAAAAACGGGAATTTCCCTGAAAGGTCGGCATGTTGCCGGATGAAAAACTAAGATTTTGCTGAAAAATTTACCCGCCGGAGTGGGTAAGGGAAAATAAATCAGCGTTTTTCAGCAGCCTGCTAATGGAGCTGTTGAATCAGACTATAGTGGCGTGCTCGCGGCTCGCCCTCAGACTTATTACTGGCTAGAATAGACAACGTAAGTTACATGCCGATTGATTTCGCAAATAATCCTCGCTTCACTTCTGATTAAATTGAAAACGGAGCCACATTTTGATTATCACAACCATCACACAACCAGAAAGCAAGCTCGGAAGCGAGATCAGCGAATTGCTTGATTCGGAGGTGTCTTATACGAGGATCGTTTTTGTGTCGGCTTTCGTTGCCTTACGCACCGTTTTGCGATTACGTGAGCCATTATTACGGCACGTTGAAAATGGCACAATCTTAAGCTTCACGCTTGGTATTGATCTAGGTGGTACTAGCCGTGATGTGCTTGATGAACTTTTGCGATGGGACTGCGAGACATTTATATTCCACAACACGATTACCCGTGCAACATTTCACCCCAAGGTTTATCTTTTTGAAACTGCGACCACTGCAACATTTTTTGTGGGATCAAACAACCTTACAGATGGCGGGTTCTACACTAATTATGAAGCCGCTGTACGCTATGACTTCGAGTTACCGAACGATATGGATGAATACGAGCGGTTGCTTAGGCCGCTAACTCCATTTCTTGCTCCGCAAGGTGCCACAGTTCAACTGTTAGATGTTGAGCTAATTCGGACTTTGGTTGCTCGAGGCGAGTTACCTTCGGAGGCAGAAGCCAGGCAGCGTAGAAGTGAGCAAACCCAGAGGCAGAATCAAGATCGTGGAGATATACCTGACAGCCCTTTTGCTCCTGTCACGACTCATTTGCCACCGCTACTACCTCGGCATCTGAGAGAAGAAGAACCTGCCAATCCACAATTGCCTGAGGCACAGGTAGAACAAGAACCTCAACTTGCAGCACCACGCCCTGTGGGTGTGTTGGTGTGGAAAAAAAAGTTACCGCAATCGGACGCTTTGCAGGTGTGTGAAGGCACTGCTCATGTTGGAGGGGTTCGCTTAACGCAAGCAAGGTTTGAGAATCCGCCCGGCCACCGAATCAATCAGACCTCTTATTTTCGTAACCTTTTCGCAAATTATCATTGGGAGCCAGAAACTGGCAGGCATAGGGACAACAATCAAGAGCATGCTTTCGTTCCCATGCGCATCATCATCCGAGACAACGATTACGGCATTCACAATTTCGAGATAAGCCACAAACCGTCAGGAGAGGCCGAGCAAGGTAACTATACGACCATCATGAGATGGGGGCGCGAATTCAACCCGATTATTCAGGAAGCGAATTTAACTGATGCGGTTTTTTCTCTCTATGAAACAGCGGAGGTAAATGCGGCTTTTCTAATCGACATTACCGATGCCTAATTAGCCAAGGTGGGCTTTAAGCCAACAACTAATCAGCTTTACTTAAAGGCTCGCTGGTCGTGCGGTGCCTACGATCCCGCAACTTGCGCCACCCTTCTAATACACACTCCTGTTTTGCTCGCGACAAACCCAAGCCTCCAAGCACGACTTGGCCTTGGCGCGAGAGTAACTGATGCGTTGAGAAGCTGCGAATCCCATTATCTAAATCAATGAGGTCAATGTCTGCACTTTCAGGGAGGGGTATTAATAATCGCTCGATTTCGGAGGGGATTAACTCAAGCACCCCTCCACCATAATGACGGCCTTCCAATTCCGCACTCAGTGCTGTTAGCGGGTTGATAAAACAGCCCACAAGCTTCTCGCTCACGACATTTTTGGTGCGGATACGGTAAGCAGTATCCGTCGTATATGCGCCGATGCGATTAAGAATTAGACGTGGTGTATTGTGTGAGCGCTTTAGCATCCCGATTTCTGTCGTGTAGATGGATGGCACAGTGTACCAAGGGGAGCGCACACTGCACTTGTAGCGGGTATGGAGACTCTGGTCTTCACCTAGCTTAATATATGCCTTGGCGGCAGGGCTGAATTTAGCCACATCTTCGCGAAACAAAAGAAAATTCGTAGGCTTTCCATTCTCTGCATTTGCGGCATGCTGGTGTTCGTCATAAATTATTCCAGGGCAGTGTTCACTGCGCCCAAACATTGGATGCGCCCACTTGGTGAGTTCATATTTCTTCACCACATCATCAGTAACTAAGAAGAATTTGTTCGCGCCCGTGACAATGCCAACATCCACTTGGGCAATATCCTCGAATCGATGTACGGCATCGTGTGTTGCCAGCTCATCGAAAAGTGACCGCGTTTCCAGATTGAGTAAAGCGCGTGTCCATTTACCAGCTACGGTTTTGCCATTGATCGACTGTGGCGCATTAAAAACAGATGAGGGATCAAGTTGAAGGAATTCACGTCCCTTAACTGGATACATGCCAAGCCCTTCAGCTTTGTCAGTCTTGCAATGCTTCTTTTCAGCGAGCAAGATCACTGCGCCTTGCAGTGTGTCACTGAACCAAAGCTCCTCGGGGTCAATGATGACCAAACGACGACATTCCTGCCCAAGGTAGATGCGTAATGATTGTGCATGCGTAACGTGAATAATCTCGGCTGGCACTACCATTGCCAGACGCCCACCGGGACGTAAGAGTGACATTGACGCAAGAATGAACGACACCCATGCATTAGTATGCTTCGTGAACGGAAGATTTAGTTCCTTGAAAATTTGCTCAGCACAATTTTGAAATGGTTCTGGAAGGTACTGGTATCGAACAAAGGGGGGGTTGCCAACAATGGCATCAAATTTGGCGCTGCCATCATCAGCCATGCGGTTGATCGCCCATTGAAGGAAGTCTTCGGTATGTACCTTTGCAGCCTTCAAACCAAGCGCTTTGGCGCGGGTCTGCGCCTTAGCCGCTTCATCTGGCTCAAGCTCGAAGCCAACAATATCTGCTTTATGGAATCCCTTAATCTTGGCAAGTGCGTCAAAAAATATGCCATCTCCGCAACTTGGCTCTAGGATGCGTGTTGGGCTGATTTCTTTCACCCATCGGGCAAGGAAAACAGCAAGGTCAAGTGGCGTGTAGTAGCCGCCACGGAGCTTCTGTGCAGTTTCGTTTTCGATGAAGTTCATGGAGCCTTAGTCTTGTTGGTGTTTTTGGTTTGATCAAGTAGCGGCCAGTGTGTAACAAGGTACGACTGCACCGCTTCACGAACCACCCAAGCGAGCGAAACACGCTGCTGTTGTGCAATAAGTTCAAGCTCAGCGTACTGGTCTTCGGGAAAGCTGACCGAAGTCCGAACGGTATTTTCCGCTGGTGTTGAGTAGGATCGGATTCTTCGATTTGCCATGATGATTTGTAATGCCAGTCAATTAATGCACCATATTACACCATATTGATGCATTATGTATAATTTTCTCATGCGAACATATCAAACTCAATGATCGTGAAATTTGCTGGCAGAGTGCTCGCAATAGCGATAATTATTTGTACGAATTGAGATTGGCCTCCAACAAAAATTCAAATTATGAACGACTCCAATGGGTCGTAAGCCGTTGTTGGCTTAGCTGGCAATCAATGTCTGTCGGATTAGGCCGAGAACCCCCGAGTTCGACACTTTTTTGCGCAACTTATTGTATTTGAACGATACGAATGTTCAAAATTGTCACTACAACGCGATTTTTGAGGGTTTTGGCAGATTGACCGTATCGAATAAATCCTTTTGTTCAGGGGTCAGGGTGGTGAGCCCCTTGGCTGATTGTTTGCGATGGAGTGTGACCTGGTGATGTTGGATACCGCGCACCACTTCCAGCATCCGGTTTGGGGAATAGGGGCTATTCTTGGCCTTGAGGCGCATCCGAAGGACGCGGAACAATACCAGGGCGAGGAAGCAGATCATGGCGTGAGCGCGGATACGGTTGGGCAGGCGATGGAACATGGGATCGATTTCGATCTCGCTCTTCAACACCCGGAATCCGCGCTCGATATCCGCCAACGATTTGTATCGGCTCACAATCTCTTCGGGGGTATGGTCAGGCATGTTGGTCACCAGCAACAACTTCCCATCGAGCATTCGGGCTCGCTTGAGGGCCAGATGGTCATCTTTCAACCACTCATCCATCGAGGCGGCAACAGGTACGGAGTTTGGCGGTCAGTTGGCACAAATCGCGATATGGGGGTAATCCTGCGAGCGGAAACCATGCTGTTTACCATTGTTTTCCCTATCTGGACTCTTTTTCTGTGTGCCATTGGACCGTTTGTCGGCGCCTATACTGAGAGACCAGAAGGGAACCAGAAGGGAAATAGTTGGGTGTAACTGTATGTTCAGGGCGTGGCGTGCTGATTGGTTTGGGATACAGCCAACCCGAGTTCGACACTTTTTTGCGCAAGTTATTGTATTTGAACGATACGAATGTTCAAAATTGTCACTACAACGCGATTTTTGAGGGTTTTGGCAGATTGACCGTAT
>DAIELO010000092.1 GCA_027341705.1 Caryophanales bacterium | reverse complement strand
ATCTAACTGGCTATAGCAACAATGGCTACGGGAATTTCATCATCATCAAACACATTTATGGCCTTAATTCTATTTATGGGCATCTATGCGCAATGAATGGTGCCATTGGAAAGTCGGTCAAACAAGGCGAAATTATTGGATACTCAGGCAACACGGGGAGGACAACAGGGCCTCATTTACATTTTTCAATGATTGATAGCAGGGGTTATAGTCTTCCTTCACAATTTGAAGATATTGGCGTGCCAGAAGAAGGCGGGTATTATCGATCGGAAAATTGTATTTCGAAAATGCTTGCCAAATGAAATACAAGGAAACCCAGCCTCAACCAGGTTTCCTTAGATGAACAAATAGACTTACAGGACTAATATCTAGGATACTTCGGCCTGCCTTTCATGCACTGCATACCGGCCATTCCGGGACCATACACTCCTGCCCCGCGTATTCCTTGACCCATTCCGGGTCCCCCCATACCAATTCGTCTCTGCGGATTTATAACCGGTCCCATACCAGGACGCACCCCAGGACCGCCTCTTCCCCGATTCATAGATCCTCCAAGCATCATGCCAAAAATCATCGGTCCCCAACAGAGCGTGGCATCAACATCATAATTCCCTTCTTTAGTATCTTTCATCAGCATATCACCTCCAGCATGATTCAGTATCCTCGCCGGGAGACAATCCCCACGGTTCTCAATAATTTATGAACTTGGACTGGATGACGGTAAGGCTAATACCATCTATAAATACACACATTATCAATAGTTATATTTAGCATCAGTGTGAACGCGATAACTCCACCAAAAACACGCTGAAACTAATCGGGATATATGCACCGGATAGCCACAAACACTCCATCCGTGCTCTAATGAAGGGAACAAGAGATACATTGCCTTATGGGGAATGTTCGATACCCCGACAAAGAAACAAATATGAGAACCAATGGCAACAGGATTCCGCTCACGATGGCAATGCAGCGAAGGTGATTTTGAAACGTTTCTACGATCCAGAAATAAAACCTTGGATGAACAAGTTTCAGATCAAGCGGATACTGGATCGCAGAAAACGAGCCTGAGTAAGTTTGGGTAAGTTTTCTGTAACGGAGAATATTGGGTGTTCACCATGTCAGTAATCTAGGTGTCCGCCCGGTTGTAAACGATGGCGAAACACCCAATAGGTCCAGCCTTGATAAATGAGTACAATCGGCAACACTGTGACCGCAATGATTGTCATCACGCGCAAAGAATAGGAAGTGGAGGAAGCGTTGTAGATCGTGAGGCTCCAGTTTGGATTTAGCGAACTGATCATCACCCTAGGGAATAGATCCAAGAAAATGGTCGCGGATGAGAAAACGATCGTTAAAGTGGTCATTAAAAACGCCCAGCCATCCCGTCTCGCGTAAATGAAAAATGGCGTCGCCAAAAGAGAAAGTCCCGCCAATACCGGCACGACACCCGGTTGGATGCCGAATTTTGTAAACATGTCGGTCATGCGATAACTAAAGATGACAACAACCAATAACGCAACGCTAGTGAGCACACCAATGCGCCGGGCAGCGATCCGTGCCCGTTTTTGCAATTCTCCACCTGTACGCAGACTAAGATACAGAGCGCCGTGAAGAACAGACAAAAGCAAAAAGCTGACTCCGCTGACAACGGTATATGGCGATATGAGTGTCCAAAAATTCCCAACGAAGTTCATGTTGGCATCAATGGGAACGCCTTTCATCAGGTTGGCGAAAGCAACCCCGAATAATACTGGTGGCAGCAGGCTGCTTGTGAATACAAGCCAATCCCATGTGGACCGCCAGCGAGTGTGACTGAGTTTGGATCTGAATTCAAACGACACGCCTCGAACAATGAGCGCGGTGAGAAGAAGGGCAAGCGCAAGATAAAACCCGCTGAACATCGTTGCGTACCAATTGGGAAACGCCGCGAACATCGCGCCTCCAGCCGTGATCAGCCAAACCTCGTTCGCATCCCAGAACGGCCCGATGGTATTGATGATCAAGCGACGCTCATCGTCGCTTTTTCCAAGTATCGGCGCGAGAACACCGACTCCAAAATCAAAACCATCAAGGACAAAGAAACCTGTGAACAACGTGGCGATTAAAATAAACCACAAGGCATTCAACGTCACTGTGAGTCCTCCTTTAAATGGTGGATGGAGGTAGTTTCGGGTCCATTTCCGACGGATCCTTGTCCAAATCAGGACCTTGACGGATAAATCGTACGAACAGAATGACATCGATCAGGCCGAGCACAAAATATATCAATGAAAACCCGATGAGGGTCGCCCAAACCATCCCCGCTGTCACGGTGGGGGAAAACCCCCGATTGGTCTTTAAAAGTCCGTAAACTACCCAAGGTTGGCGTCCCATCTCCGTCATGATCCAGCCTGTTGTATGGGCAAGGTAGGGCAACCCTATCGCCCATAACATCACCCTCAGGTATGCGGGTCGGGAGCTGAGTCGTTTACGGAAGGTCAGATAAAATCCGTACAAGGCGAGAATCACCATCAGGGTTCCGGCGAACACCATGATACGAAAAGTCCAATACGTGACCCAGACACTTGGAATGTAATTGCCAGGGCCATACGTTTGCTGGTATTGCACTTGCAGTTGATTGATGCCAGTCACCTTGCCATATGTGCGATTGTACGCAAGAATACTGAGTAGATAAGGAACCTGTATATCAAACGTGTTGCGATGGTGCACCTCGTCAATACCGGCAACAAGCGACCACGGCGCATGATAGGAACTGGTGTTCCATTCGGCTTCAGAAGCCGCCATTTTCATCGGTTGCGCCACCATCAAATGCTGCGCCTGTTCGTGGCCCATCACTACGGTTAAAACGCTCGCCGCAAGGGCGATGGAGATGCCGATTTGAAATGATTTTTGAAACACGTCATGGTGACGCTTTTTGATCAAATACCAGGCGCTTACTCCTGTGACAAAAAATGCCCCGGTGGCAAGCGCACCAAACCATACATGTGGGAATTCAACCCAAAACTGATAGTTACCTATCAGCGCAAAAAAGTTGGTCATTTCCGCCCGACCGTGCCTCAATACGTATCCGACCGGTTCTTGCATAAACGCGTTGGCAACGAGAATCCAGACGGCCGATAAGCTGACGCCAAACGTCACGAGCCAGATTGCCAGCAGGTGCACACCCTTTGACAGGCGATCCCAGCCGAACAACCACACCGCGACAAACGTGGATTCAAGGAAGAATGCGGCGAGCGCTTCAACGGCAAGGGGAGCGCCAAAGATATCGCCGACAAACCGCGAATAATTGGACCAGTTCATGCCAAACTGAAATTCCTGCAGGATTCCCGTAACGACCCCCAGGGCAAAATTGATCAGAAATAACTTTCCCCAAAATTTTGCCATCCGCATATAGGTTTTGTTGCCGCCTGCCACATACCAACTTTCCATCACGGCGATCAAGAACGAGAGACCGATGGTGAGGGGAACAAAGAAAAAGTGATAGACAGTCATGATCCCGAATTGCCAACGGTCTAAGAGTAGATTCGTCACGTTCAAATCCCCCAGCAAGAAGTTATGTATATATTGTCCATTAACAGAAGCATTATTCGAAAATAATAAAACGACTTATAATCACTTTCCTGATGTGTTTGGCCTCGTATTGGGATAAATCCCAGTAAACCATGATCGTTCGCCCACTGGACAACGACTCTGAAAACAACGTTGTACGAGAATGTGCCGTAATAGGCCATGTCACCTAGTTCACGTGCATGACTTCAATCACCGCGGTGTAACTCATACCGTAAAACACTTGATCTTGACACCAAGAGTACTCGCCGAGTTAGGCAGCAAACTGTTTGTCGTCCATCATGTCCAGTTTCGTTTGTTAGCATACCAATGGTGAGTTGTTTTGGCCAGTTGCCGGGAAGCTTTGTTTGCGCCATAGTTCCACTGGCCATCACACCTGTCGCCAGAATGGTCGCTGTAATTTTTACGGTTAGCCAATTTCAGGACTTCGTTCCAATTCCGTTCAACAACACACTTCTCAATTCATCACTAAGATTTATAGCAGCCAGGAACACGTCAAGGAGACAGTATTTTCATTGATGATAGTTACTGGTATAATTTATATAGAATAAATTTTAACTTGCGCATGCCGAAAGCGGTTAAACGGCTGTTCTTGGGCACAGCTTAAAAAACGACGCAATCGACTATTTGCGAGAAAAGATGGCTCGTGTGGCAGTCCGTACATGGCAGAAATCTTATTGGAGTATTTCTAGATGAAACACGTGACGATCTCACCTTTTATTAACTTTGGCCGTGAAGAATGGGCAACACTCAGAGCATCAACGCCTCTTCCACTTACGGAAGCGGATCTCATTCAACTGCAGAGCATCAACGACCACATATCTTTGGAGGAAGTTTCACAAATTTACCTCCCCCTATCCAGACTTTTGAATCTTTACGTTTCAGCAACTCAGAGACTGTACAACGCTACCCATGAATTCTTGGGAATAGGACAACCTAAGGTCCCTTACATCATCGGAATCGCGGGAAGTGTCGCGGTCGGCAAAAGTACCACAGCGCGGATTATTCAAGCCTTGATGGCACGTTGGCCCGATCATCCTAAGGTCGACCTCGTTACGACCGACGGTTTTTTATACCCGAATACTGTTTTGCAGCAACGAGGATTGATGAACCGCAAAGGGTTTCCGGAAAGCTACGACATCCGAAACCTCATTAAATTTCTTGCCGATATCAAATCCGGTAGAGACGAAGTTTCAGCCCCGGCGTACACGCATTTGACTTACGACATTGTACCCAATGAGTTTCAAGTGGTTCGACAACCCGATATTTTAATTGTCGAGGGACTCAATGTACTACAGTCACCTCGAGTAAGCCACCTGAATCAGGAACCTCGGGTGTTTGTTTCCGATTTTTTTGATTTTTCCATTTATGTCCATGCCGAGATAACCCATATCCGTCAATGGTACATTGAGCGGTTCCAGCTGCTGCGCGAATCAACTTTTCAAGACAAGCAGTCATATTTTCATCGCTATTCAATGTTGTCGGAAAGTGAGTCCAACGAAGTAGCTGATAAGCTATGGAAGGAAATCAACGCCGTCAACCTCAGAGAAAACATCTTTCCGAGCCGACAACGGGCAAGTTTGATTTTGGAAAAAGGGCCGAATCATTTCATACAATCCGTGCGTTTAAGAAAACTGTAAATATTAGTATAAGGGATTTCCTGCACATTGGCATTTACAAGATAATTAATAATCCCTAATGACATACCAACTGCTTCGCATCATGTGGATAGTGAATGTGCGTATTACTGGATGTGAGTTTGCGATTG
>DAIELO010000091.1 GCA_027341705.1 Caryophanales bacterium | reverse complement strand
AGTGGGTTGTGGGGAGCCTTGGGAATTGCATTAGGGTCATTTCAGGTCTCTTTATTTTTTAAAAATTGGATTGTTTGGACATTTTGTGATGTGGCTAGTGTGTTGGAAGTGACTCCTTTGTTACTCCTTTGGGGGCACTATTTAGGAAAGTCATTCTTGCCTAAGCCTGCTGGGCCATGGCGTTGGTGGGTCGTGGCACTGGGTTTGTTTAGTCTCACGGCAGTTGTGTATTGTGTGCCGTATCCACGGGGCGATCAAGTGCAGATATTTAGCGGCTTGTTAATACTCCCCTTTCTCTGGGCGTTGACCCGGTTTTCTCTAGAAAAAGTGTATCTAGTGAATGTGCTTTCTTTTCTTATGGCTTCGATGGGAACAGATTGGGGACTGGGGCCATTCCAAGGGAGCAGGGTAGTGAGTCCTGAGACGATCACACAATTTACCATGATGGGTCTTGCTGTGGCGCTACTTGTCTCTCACGCCATGCTTGCAGAGAATCAACAGGCAAAAACGGAACTGCAGGAGGCTGTCACCACACTTGATAAACGAGTGAGGGAGCGGACAACAGAACTAAATTTAAGCAATGCGGCACTGGTGACACGTGAGGCCTTTTTTCGCTCTTTGAGCGAGGTGAATCGTTTATTGGCAGAAAGTGTCGACCGTGAGCTAGCAGAGGTATTACCACTTTTTTGTAACATTTTGCAAGACAATTTACACCTTCAAGCAATTTGGATAGGGAAAGTGGCTCCGGGAGAACAGACAATAGAAGTGCTTGCCTCTGCTGGAGTTTCATATGAACTATGGTCAACCATTCAAATGACGATTGATCCAACTGCGCCTGAAGGGCGTTGCCCCTCTGCCACTGCGATTCGTTCCGGACTAGCGCAACTGACGAACACTCATGACGATTGTTTTGATCCATGGAGAAGCATGATTGACACTTATCAATTGGGTGATTGCGCCAGTGTGCCGTTTGAGTATCCGGATTTTGGTAAGGGAGTGATTACACTTTGTCGAGCACAAGGTGATCCTATCACTGAGTCGATTTTTATGCTTCTTTCGCGAGTGGTTGAGGATCTAGCTGCGTATTTGCAACGGCGGGCCACTCATGTTGCACTAGGTATCGTACGCAAATTGCAGCAGTCATTGATGCTCGCCGGAGATATTGCGTTAACGACACAAGATATTACTTCATTATTGCAAAAAAGTTGTCAACAATTAATAGATAGTGGGCTTTTTGTCGCCGCTTGGATTGTACTTCCTGACGAGAAGGGTATCTATCTGAAATCGCTGGCGATGGCCGGAAAGAGTGCCGATCATGCAACGACAATTGGCTGGCCGATGGATGCAAGGGTGATAGACGGTACAAGTGTTGCGGCTCGCGCTTGGCGAAGTGGTTCGGTACAGGTTCAGCAAAACTACTTTAATGATCCGCTTGTGGCATCATGGCGAGAGCGCGCTCGTGAGTATGGCTATCGATCCATCGCTGCGGTGCCGATTTGGCATCAACAACAACAATGGGCATTGCTAGTGGTGATCAGCGATCAAGTGGACATGTTTTCTGCGGAAGTTTTAAATCTCATACAACAAGTTGCTTTGTTAGTTGGGCATGGACTTGATGAACGTAGGAATGCAGAAAATCTTCTCTACATTTCCCGAGAAAATGACAAGTTGCTCCAGTATCAAGCGGCTGCAGTGCAGTTTCAGCAGGAGCTTTTGGCACTTGTTACCCCACAATCCATGTATACGCGACTTGTCGAAATCATCACAACACAAACAGCCACATTAGGAGCATTTCTTGGGATACCTGATGCAGCGCATGAGTGGCTCCGCGTGGTGGCTGCCGCGGCCAAAGACGACGAGGGGTTACAGCAAGCGATGTGGAATCACACCCCTTCCCTTATTCCTAATCAGTTCCCTTATGGGGAGTTGATCGCTAGTCGAGCTTTTCGTGACACCATGACGCAGGGACCTGAGGATCCTGCGCAATCGGCTGCTATGCGTGCGATCATGCAGGAAATCCCCTCTTTTTCACGCATTCATAGTGCGATGGCATTTCCTATCTTGCTTGAAAACGACAATGATGCTACAGCTGTGCTTGTCATCTTGAGTGATCATTCCAGTCATTTCACGTTGCCGTTACAGCGACTGCTTGGTCAATTAGCTGTCAGCCTAGGGTTGGCATTGACACAACTGCGACATCAGAGAGAATTGGTGGAGGCTGAGGAAAAGGTCCATCACATGGCTTTTTATGACCCACTCACGCGGCTCCCCAATCGCAGAATGTTGGAAGATCGTATGGAACAGACTGCGGCACGCGCGGATCGGTATGATAGACTATTTGCGGTGTGTATGTTAGATCTCGACAATTTTAAACCAATTAATGACACTTACGGTCATGAAATGGGAGATATCGTATTGATGACCATTGGGAAGAGACTACTAGATGTTTTGCGTCCTGATGATTCAATCGCACGTTTGGGGGGCGATGAATTTGTCATTGTGATCGATGACCTTGCCTCGTGGCAGTCGTTTGTTTTTGAAGCACTACGCTCTATTCTTGATCGTATTACGCAATCGATTATCACGCCAATCGATTTGCCTACAGGGGACATTGTTCAAGTCGGCGTAAGCATGGGCGTGTGTCTTGTAGATGCGACACGGATTACTCATACGCCGGATCAATGGTTGCGAGATGCGGATCAAGCACTTTATGAAAGCAAGCGACATAAGGCGGATCGACAACGTGTGTGGGTGCTGGCTGACCCAATTAGCTGAGGAGGGTGAACCAACATACGAAACGATGATGTATTGTTGATATGCAGATGAAAGAACTCGTAGCGTTGATTGAACAAGATGGGTTCGTACTTGATTGGCAAGAAACAACGGAAACATTAGACAATAGCCAACTTGCGATTCAAGCGGATTTATTTCGTGAATTTCGCGATGATTCGTATAAAATGCTGTTGTTTCTTGGATTCTCTAGTTCTACTAGCTCACTGTCTGAATCAGTGCGTTTTCTAAGCTATGTTGCTGCCGCGTTTATCAAGATGCTCTCAAGAAATTTAGACATTGAATTTTTGAGAGAAAAGGTAACGGTAGAAATAGACGAACTGGAAATTGAACGAATTTTACGCAGCGCCCCCTATATGAATGGCGCAGAACACTTGAATCAACATTGGATTGAGCGCGTTTGGCAGCAATTGAACGCGTCGTTTGCGATGGAAATAATGGCATACAAAGGCACCGTAGCAGACTTTTTTTCCTCATATAATCCTACTATTCATCTTGTAGGCAGAGTGTTTTTTCACCTTGTCGAAAATAAGGAAGACAACTATCCGTTTGCCTTTTTAGCTACGTATTCTACCGGAATGACCACAGATGGGAAATCAAAACATCTACCACTCAACAACGCTTTAGTTGAATATAAGGATGATCGAAAAAAGCTACTGGAACTTTTAGCAACGGTCAATCAGGCGTCCGTAAAGAGTAATTTTATTGCGGAACTTGTGGAATCAGGGGATATCTTTCACCCCATAGGATTGCTAAGTGGGGAAGCGTATACTTTTCTTACGGAAATACCCTTATATGAAGATGCGGGGATACTGTGTCGTATCCCAAATTGGTGGAAAAGTAAAGCGCATGGATTGAAGGTATCCATAGGAGTTGGCAATCGACCGCCATCTCATTTGGGGTTAGATGCTATTGTTGATTTTAACATCCAATTGTTCATGGGCGAAGACACCGTAACGGTGGACGAACTGAAAAATTTGCTCTCCGAAGCGGAAGGACTTGCTTTCATCAAAGGGAAATGGGTGGAAGTGAACCATGAGAAGTTAACGGAAACGCTGCGTGCGTATGAACAAGCGCAAAAAATGATCGGTCAAACTGACATGACAGTGACGGAGGCCATGCGTTTGCAATTGAATGCTTCGACCGGGATAAATATTCCCAACGAAGCCTGTGAAATTGAAGTTACAAATGGGGAATGGCTCAACACCGTGATTGCGAAATTGACGCATCCAGAGGCAATTGAATCAGTTTCTGGAGGTGAAGATTTTCATGCTGATCTGAGGCCATACCAGCAAAAGGGACTCGCATGGTTGCTATTCATGAAGTCGTTAGGGCTCGGTGCGTGTCTAGCAGACGACATGGGGCTTGGGAAAACCGTTCAGGTGATCGCATTATTGAACTATCTCCGAACGCAAACATCGGAGAAAACGCTCTTGATTGTTCCTGCATCTCTGATTGGCAACTGGACGAATGAAATCGGTAAATTTGCACCTTCGTTAACTTACTATGTGTTGCATCCTTCAGAAAACAACATTACAATTGGCCAGCATGAGGAATTGATGGAGCGACACGATTTGTTGATCACTACCTACGGCATTCTGCTGAAACTAGATTGGTTGCGAGAAGTCAGGTGGCAGATGCTTATACTTGACGAAGCACAAGCCATCAAAAATCCGGGTACGAAGCAAACGCGGACGGTAAAGCAAATCAACGCAAGCTACAAGATCGCGATGACGGGAACACCCATTGAAAACAGATTGTCTGATCTGTGGTCTCTGTTTGACTTTTTGAATAAGGGGCTCTTGGGCAGTCCTAAAGAGTTTACGAATTTCACAAGACAATTAAAGCAAAATCAAGAGCATTATTCGCGTATGAAAAAGGTAGTAAGTCCGTTTATTCTACGGCGATTGAAGACGGATAAGACGGTCATTTCTGATCTGCCTGAAAAGATCGAAATGAAGACATTCACCACGCTTTCTAAGCGACAGGCATTGATGTATCAGGCACTTGTCAAAGAGATCAAGCAAAAGCTTGAGTCGGCAGACGTGGGTATTGAACGCAAAGGATTGATATTATCTTCTATTGTGAAGTTTAAGCAAATATGCAATCACCCAGACCAGTACCTCGGCCAAAATGTTTTTACCGAAGGGGAGAGCGGTAAATTTGCAAGATTGCGTGAACTATGCGAAATTATTTATGAGAAGCGAGAAAGAGTGCTTGTGTTTACGCAATTCAAGGAAATCACGAACCCGTTGAGTGAATTCTTGGAAACTGTTTTTCAGCATAGAGGGCTTGTCTTACATGGCGAAACGCCCGTAACCAAGCGCAAAGAGATTGTCGATCAATTTCAAGGGCATGAATACGTGCCGTTTATGGTTCTCTCTATTAAAGCTGGCGGTGTGGGATTGAATCTGACATCGGCTAACCATGTGATTCATTTTGATAGATGGTGGAATCCTGCAGTGGAAAATCAGGCGACAGATCGCGCGTTTAGAATTGGTCAGCACAAAAACGTAGTGGTGCACAAATTTATCACAAAAGGTACGATAGAAGAGAAAATCGATCTAATGATTGAGGAAAAAATCAAGCTATCGAGGGATATTATTCCTGATGTTCAGGAAAATTGGATTACCGAGATGGACAATC
>DAIELO010000090.1 GCA_027341705.1 Caryophanales bacterium | reverse complement strand
CGGCGTATTGGGTCTCGGCTGTGTAATGGTGATTTCGGTGCTGTTGATGACACGCACCGTTTCCTTGCTGTGCTGCTTTACGCGTTGGATGATATCTTCTAGGGCTTTAGTATCCACCTCGTACTTATTGCCTAACATGATAATTGATTGCAGCGAGCCCTCCAAAGCTAATTGCGCCAAATACAACGTTTGATTTTCTGTTTGCTCCACCGTGATGTTATTGGAATCTTTGATGAGAATCGCTTCTGTTTCAGATTGCGCCGCACGTTGTGCTAGTCGTTGTAATGTTGTTGCTTCTACTCTTCGATGCGGTTTGCGATGGTGGCAAATGTGTTTGCCCACCGGGTTGCCCACAGCCAATTCCTCCTTTGGTCTGTAATAATGTAATAAATGCAGTGTTTTGATCCATGGAAAGAGACGAATAACCATGGTCATCTCACTAACTTTGGCTATCTTGATCAGAGTCTCATCAGCTTCTCTACAGGTTTGTCAACTATGGTGAGGATATTGGTGAGGAGTGATGATGATGTCCGTTTCAGGAGTTCAATCTTCAGGCAACATTCAATCGCAATGGCTACTGCAACAGCAACAAGTCTCGCAACAGCAGCAACAAGGTGCGCAAACTAGCAAACCTGCTGATGGTGATGGCGATCATGGAGTCGAGCCAGGCAAAGGACAAAAAATTAATCTGTTAGGGTAATAGAGTAGTGAATCTGTTATCATTAACGATATGCTTACAGGGCCGGAATAACTTTCGGCTCTTTTGCATTTTTCCGCCGTACATTAAAGGATGGTGCAAATAGATCCCCGAAATTGTATACTTTTTTAAAGTAAATTCGATGTAGGGGAAATGATCATGACAACAACAAGGATTAAATGGGTTCTTATCATTATGCCTGCACTGATTATTGGGTTATTTGAACTAATCAGACATACTGCTTTGATGCTTAGTGTTCTGCCTATGGATGTTGGGAATTGGCTGACTCCGTTGATCGACGCTGTCGTCATCGCCATCGTTTCGAGAACGTTAGTACAACGACTGATTGATGTTGAACAGGCTTTGAGCCATGAAAAAGCAACGCGGGCGGCATTGGAAGAACGTGAAAGTATTGCTCGTGCTCTACATGATCAAATTGCCCAGTCAATTTTTTACTCGGGTGTGCAGCTCAATGCGGCCAAAGAAATTGCGAAAAGATACGATGACAGCGCATTAATGGACAATTTAAATCAAGTATTGATGTCATTACGAGAAATGGACGAGAGTATTAGGAGCTCAATTTTTAGTTTGCGCTCACCGATTACTGATGATAAAAATTTCGAATCCATCATCCGGTCTTATTTAGAGAAAATATTAACTCCGAACCAAATTGAGTGGACTTTCCACTTTCCCATGAATGCAAGTGAACTGTCAGCAAAAAAACAAGAACAATTGTTTGGAATTCTTCAAGAGACCTTGGCTAATATTTTGAAACATTCGAAAGCAACAAAAGTGTCAGTGACGCTTGATTGGGATACAAAAGCAAGAGATAATTGGACTTTTATTGTTGAAGATAACGGAATAGGATTTAATATCCAAACTATTTCACAGCAACAACATGGAATTAATATCATCACCAGTCGTGCATACGACATTGGTGCGTCTATTGCATTTGATTCTAACTCTTACGGTACGAAAGTGATGGTTATTGGTCAAGGTATCTAGGGTCGATAGAATGACAAAAACATCTACAACCTCAGAGAAGACTGTAGATGTTTTTGCAAAGACACTATCAAATATTGCTAGATACAACTTGAAAATTAGGCAATTGTCACATCGTGACTAAGGTACACGTCTTGAATCGCATGGAGTAGTTCTACGCCTTCATTCATCGGACGCTGGAATGATTTTCGACCGGAAATGAGGCCCATGCCGCCAGCTCGTTTATTGATGACCGCCGTTCGAACTGCTTCTGCAAAGTCGTTTTCGCCTGATGCGCCACCTGAGTTGATGAGTCCAATTTTGCCCATGTAACCATTTGCTACTTGATAACGAGTGAGATCAATAGGGTGATCTGACGCTAGTTGGGAGTACATCCGTTCATCGAACTTGCCATAGCTGCCACTTTGATTGAGTGCTTTGTAACCGCCGTTGACGTCAGGTAATTTCTGTTTGATGATGTCAGCCTGAATGGTCACGCCAAGGTGATTAGCTTGACCAGTGAGATCAGCGGAGGTGTGGTAATCAATACCATCCACTTTGAACTTGGGGTTCCGTAGATAACACCACAATATGGTGAACATCCCCAATTCATGAGCCTCCTCAAATGCTTCGCTGACTTCTTGAATTTGCCGCGTCGATTCATCTGAGCCAAAGTATATGGTGGCTCCAACGGCTGCTGCTCCCATGTTCCAAGCTTGACGGACGCTGGAAAAGGGCACCTGATCAAACTTGTTAGGGTATGTAAGCAACTCGTTGTGATTGATTTTTACGATAAATGGGATCTTGTGTGCGTATTTGCGAGACACCATTCCTAACACACCTAACGTGGATGCGACGCCGTTACAGCCGCCTTCGAGTGCGAGCTTCACGATATTTTCTGGATCAAAGTAGATTGGATTTTTGGCAAAAGAAGCGCCGGCAGAGTGCTCAATGCCCTGATCAACAGGGAGGATTGACGTATAACCTGTGCCTGCAAGGCGTCCGGTGCTTAGCAACCACTGCAGATTGCGCAGAGTCTGGTTGTTTCTATCAGACTGTGCATACACATCACTAACTACGTTGGGTGAGGGCAGGTTGATCAGGTTCTTGGGGATGGTAGTACATGAATGGTTCAGAAGGTTATCAGCATCTGCACCTAAATACTCAATGATTTTATTGATCATTTAAATTCCCTCCTATTTCATCAGTAGATTGACGTATTAATACTTTCTCTATTATAGTAACCCAAATCACATCAATTTAGGTGATCAGTTTTTGCTTTTATTGTGTAGGTGCAATGATTATTGGGATAGGAAAATAATTTGATTGTAAACATGGCACTAGATAAATTATAATGATTTTAATTAAGGCGATGCATATCATCGAGTGTGATGTAATTGCTAGTAGTAAGCAACGAACATATTAAGGAGAGATGTAGTTTATGAATAGTCCCAATGCAGGAAGGATCACTAGCCTTCTTAATGCAACTTTAAGTAGTATTCATGAATTGGTTAACATTGAAGCAGAAAAACCTAGTATGATGAAAGCACCACTCTTACAAACAGACTATGGGGTGTTAGTGGGGATTTTAGGTGATCTTCGCGGGCGGTTATTTATCCTAGGTGAATCGGCGGTATTTGCACATGCTGGTGTCACCATGTACGGGATGGAGCTCGAAGGGGATATGTTGGAATCGTTTGTGGGTGAGTTTGGTAATTCGGTCGCTGGCCATACCGCGACGAGGTTATATAATCAGTCCATTCACATTGATATTACGCCACCGACCACGATGCAGGGGAAAGTGAAGTTGGGCGGGTTTGGCACGGCGATAAGTGTCCCTTTTTTGTTAAATGGCGCGAAGGGTCAATTGGTTCTCGCCATGGAAGACGCACAGTAACATCGGTGATTTGCTGGGGGACAAATGCGAAACCTGGGGGAGATCAGTTTGAATACGAAATGGCAGATGGAATTGTCGGGTCTGACGGAACAAGAGTTGCAGGTGATTCACGAACAACGAGATTTTTTTACGAAGCATAGTCGAGAAATGGTCGATGTATTTTATAAACATTTACAACAAATTCCTGATTTAGTGAACATCGTGAATCATCATTCCACAATTGAACGGTTGAAGCAAACGCAAGTGCGCTTTTTTGAAACGTTGGGGGAAAAGGAATCGTCTCGGGCACTGCAAGAAGAAATCTATCGAATTGGTCAAGTTCATCACCGCATCCATTTGGAATCAAAATGGGTGGTCTCATTTATGAGTGTATATTCGAATTTCGTCCAACAATACGGTGCGGATCGAGGCGTTGCATTTGTTAATGCGACGCAAAAGCGACTGATGTTTCGCTTGTCGTTGATGATTGAGGCGTATGATCAAGCGAGAAAGGATTGGGAAGAAGCCATTAGCCATCAACTAGTGGATACGATCAAGGAAATGTCGGATCTGGCGCATCAATTGTCCAACACGATGGTGACGATGACGGAGAAAGTGCAAACGATGGCAGAAAGTTCACACTCCATCCAAGAAGACTCTAACCAATCGCTGAATCTCGTGAATGCGGTGCAGGAAATCTCGGCACAGTCTAATTTGTTAGGGCTGAACGCGGCGATTGAAGCGGCGCGAGCGGGGGAATTGGGACGAGGATTCTCCGTTGTGGCCGATGAGGTACGAAAAATGGCAGATCAAAGTAAAATTAATGCGCGTCATATTGAAAAGCAATTGTTTCATGTGAATGAGGAAGTCACGTTGCTCAATCAGAATGTGGAGGAAATTTCCGCACTGTCTGAGGAGCATACTGCGAGCATGGAAGAGTTTGCCGCTTCGTTTGAACGACTCCGTGATAAAGCACAAGAGTTAACACGCACTGAATAAGGAGTGAATAAGCGGATAACAGGTAAAGGTAGGGGAACGCATGAGTAAAGAGTATCTATCCATGTTTATCGATGAAACACGTGAACACCTGCAAGCTTGGTCAGATGGCATGATCAGCATGGAAAAGTCAGGGGATGTCACGGCGATTGCGACGATTTTCCGTGCGGCGCATACGATTAAAGGCATGGCGATGACCATGGGCTATCAACATATGGGAGAAGTCACTCACAAAGCGGAAAATTTACTAGATGACTTACGCAATAATAAGTTAATCATTTCTACGCCCATTGTGGATGCACTCCTGCATGCATTAGATATGTTGGAGCTATTACTTAATGATATTGAAGGCACAGAAGAAGAGTCCGATCGTCACATTCAGCCGATTATCGATGAACTGACGGCGGTGCGCGAGGGGCGACCGTATGCGTCGCCGACGGTGCGGACCCCGTCTGCGCGTAACGTCGGCTCAGCTAGTTCGGCGAGCACGGTCAGCGCGACGCCAGCCGCGCCCGTCACAGGCATTTCTGATCAAGCGTTGATTCGTACTGTGGCGGAAAAGGCGATGGACGAAGGGTATCGCATCTATGAAATTGTGATTGGATTTACGCCAGACTGCGTGATGCCGCTGGCTCGGTTTGCGCAGTGGTTACAACAGATCGACCAGGATGCCTTGCTCCATACCAAGCCTGATTCCACGATTTTGGATGCGGGAGACTATAGTGGTGACATTACGGCAGTGATTGCCACCCGCGAAGACTTTGAAGCCGTTGGGGAGACACTGGCGGGCATCTTTGAGGTGATTGTTCGGTCGATCCAAGAGTGGACGAAACACGATGATGATACGTATGTGAAAACGAATAACCTGCTCCCGCAGGAAGGACATATTACGGACGATTAACA
>DAIELO010000008.1 GCA_027341705.1 Caryophanales bacterium | reverse complement strand
TGTATACGTTTGCCGGATGAAGAAGTTGGCGTGGTTATACAAGTTTGTCGCAAGACGACTTTGTTCGAAAAAGTAGTCGTACAACCGATGACCTTTCTTCACGCGAATTTGGTATGCGCGGTAATTTGATGCTTGATCCTCCAAGCGAATTCACCTCACTTGCTCGTAGTATATCATCTTCTTTATTCGGGAAAGGGCTAGTTTTCAGCCATTTTGGCGATTCATCCCCCACCTTCGCTGATGCGTAGAGGTGGGGGTACTCTCTTTGCCTATGATGACGTGGCATAAAACCCATAAGGTTGATACCATACATAATTACTCCAACGATTTTCGAATCCTGGCATTAAAACAGGAATGCCAAAGTAGCCAACGATGATACCCAAATGTACGCCCCAAGGGATTGGTGATCTTATCAATTTAATAATGTCCAACACCCCCAAAATAGGTATGCATATTATAAATCAAGATATAATTTTACATACCATTCTCTCGCATAACGGCCCAAATGCGACATTGCCCAGAAAATCCCTCAACGTATATTTATGTATGGTCATGAGCAAATCCTTCTTCGAGGGAGCGACGCTTGGCGGACCTATTAGTACTGGCTCAAGTAGAGTCCCAAATCACCCTGCATACTAAATGAGGTTTCTTTGCTTCCGTCTTTCGTAAAGCCATCCAATTCAATATCTGGATGCCTAAAATCGAGAAGTTTTGAATTACCAAATACATCGTGAATTGGAGCATCGAAAGTGAATTGCACCGACTGTCCATTTTCAAGGGTCACTAATTTTTTCGTTGTGCGACCTTGCAGTAAAAATAGGTTCGACCTTGTGCCATCAGGAGTTTTTATCGGGTAAGTTAGGTACATCGTGAGATGTGTTAGTTCTAAGGGCGACGTACTCTTTACTTGAATCGTGTACACCTCATTGCCATTCAGCGATTGGTGATTAATCATCTCGAAGTGTATATCTTCATCTGTGAACCCTTGAGGAGTGGTCGAACACCCTGAAACAACGCTAAGCACCATTACACCAAGGGAAACAAAAATCGTCTTCTTCACTCGTATCCCCTCCCAACCTACTTATCCAGAGTTTAACGTACCATCAAAAATTCAAAGATACTATTCTAGATAACTGCAACAAAACTTAGATTTTTAGAACCATTAAATCCTCGTCAAAGTACTGCCCATTGAATTTTAAGGCGTTTCGTTCTACACCATAAGTCTCAAATCCCACAGACTTGTAGAGTCTCTTTGCGAACTCATTTTCAGATACAACTGTTAAGTTTATTTGTTCCAAGCCATCACACTCTCTTGCATTTGTTATGAGCTCAAGCATGAGCGATTTCCCTAACCCATGTCCTCTCAGTTCTGGAGCTACATACATCCCAAAAACGTTCCCCTTGTGAGCAGTTTTAAATCCACTCTCATGCATAAAAGCCACAATTCCAACTAATGAACCGCCATCATCAAAAGCTCCTAGAACAAACTTGTCACTAGCGGGCTTCATTCGCTCAATTACAGTTTCCAGTGAGAATTTGACTTCCATCTCGTACGTCGAACCAAATGCGTCTGGACTTGTTCTTAACGCACTCAATCGTAAATCTTGGTACAACCGAGCATCTGACTTTTCTAAAATTCGAATATTCATGATCGTGTCCCCTCTTGATTTCGTCTGTTTCCAGTGTGCACGACTCTTTGATTAACTGCCCATTACCTGAATAAAAAAAGCCCCGTACAGGTAGATTGTACAGGACTTTATCGGGTTTTGTTTCCTTTATTGCACAAAATATCTTTGATATGATTGCTGGCGTGCCGCATTTGGTGTGGACTGACGCGTTCTGCTATTCCTATATTCGTGTCACGATGGACACCTACGCTCATGTCACCAATAAGATGCAAAAGGACGCGGTGGATCGACTTGATGAAGCCTTTACAACGAGTAAGCCTGACAAAGATTTGTAGCATATTTGTAGCAAACAAAAATGACGGGTTTCTCGATCTCTCGAAAAAGCCCGTCATATCAAGGTTTTGTGGAGCCACTTGCCAGATTCGAACTGGCTACCTGTTCATTACGAGTGAACCGCTCTACCAACTGAGCTAAAGTGGCAATTTTGGTAGCGGAGGAGGGATTTGAACCCCCGACACTGCGGGTATGAACCGCATGCTCTAACCAACTGAGCTACCCCGCCTCACCGTGGCGGAGAGAGTGGGATTCGAACCCACGAACGGCTTCTAACCGTTGCTCGTTTTCAAGACGAGTGCCTTCAACCGCTCGGCCATCTCTCCATAGGCTGCGGAACGCATTATATCATATTAAAAAGAACAATACAAATCGCTAATATTCGATAATTAGTCTAAATTGCTCTTACATATAGCACATTTGTCTCTGATGATGTTATGCCTTATGTGATAAAGTAAATAAAGGTTATATGACAAAATTGTATTAGGGGGTTATCTATTCCATGAAAATACTGATTGGTTTTGACGGTACTGCGTCAGCAGTGAAAGGCTTGCGTTACGCTTTGTTAAATTTCCCGAGTGCTGAATATGTGTTGCTATATGTGGAACGGGTGCCTTATGTGGATGGAGCATACGGCGTATCTCCATTGGCTTACGATACGAATGTAGGCAAGGAGATATTGAGTGGCGCAGTAGCCATTTGTGCGGAGCAAGGTGTGACACCTATCACTAAGTCTGAGATGGGGTCACCTGCTGATTTGATTATTAGGATTGCAGAAGATTTTAACACAGAATTGCTGGTGCTTGGTGCGCACAACAAAGGCCCCATTGAAAGATTGCTACTTGGTAGTGTCAGTGAAGCGGTGACGCGTAGGGCACATTGCTCGGTGTTAATTGTACGCTGATTAGGAGGACTGATGGTGAAGAGACGACTTGAATTACAGTTAATCTTTATCACGATGATTGTGGCTGTGATTACTAATGGAATCAGTGGCGGAATCTTCTTATGGGAACGCCATGTTCAATTAGGTGGGTCTGCATTTGTCGCACTCACTACCTTTGATTTATTGAGTGGTGTGTTTTGGCAAACGTTATTAGTGTGGCTAGCGGGTCATTATATTCTTAAACAACTAAATCAATTGAAAACTGCTATAGCAAAAATGCAACAAGGTGAATTTGATATTCAAATTCCTTTACCTAAGATAAAAAACGAAATTTATGATGTGGCCGTGGCCTTTCAAAAGACGGCTGGTGTGTTAGGTGAATACCATGAAAAGATGGATAAATCGGTTCAAATGTTGAACCAGTCAGTCCAAGAAGTGGACAGCAAAATGCGATTGGCATCTGATGGTGCACATTCAATTGCGCTTGCGATGAAAGAAATTACAGATAGTGCGATGCAGGCTGCCCAAGCTGCTGACACACAAATGCAGGGAGCAGATGCTTCTCAAATTATTGTGGATCGATTAGAACAAGGGGTGCAGTCAGAGAGCCGAGCCGTACAATCGCTGCATGAGGCCATCACGTTAGGCGCGACACACACGAATCAAATTGCCAGTGAAATGCAATTGGCCAGCACGGCGGCAGAGCAGACCACGTTGAAAACTCGGCAATTGGTGGAAAGAGCAGAGAATGTGGCAGAGATCTTAAAAAGCGTGGAAGCAGTTGCTGAGAGTACCAATTTAATTGCGCTAAACGCATCGATTGAAGCGGCCCGCGCAGGTGATGCGGGAAGGGGATTTGCTGTCGTTGCCAGTGAGGTTAGGCTCTTGGCTGAACAAAGTAAAGAGTCGAATAAGCGAATTCAGGAAGTGGTTCGCATCATGGTGGAGGAGATAGGCAATGTGGATCAAGCAGTGATCGACACTAGTTCTTCTTTTTCCCGCGTGGAGCAAGCTCGTCAAGAAATTGCGACTTCATTCGCTACCATCCACGAATCAGGACAAATAGTTGAAAATGTAGTTCGTGAAGTATTACAAGAATTTTCAAAACAACGAGATCAAACTACGCAATTACAAACGCAATCTCATCGAATCAATGATGTCATTCAACAAGTGATGGCGCTAACGGAGGAAGTTGCAGCTACCACTACAGAGCAAACCCATGCGGTGCAGTCTGTAGGAAATGCGCTAGAGCAAATGAGAACAGTGGCTGCAGATTTAGATGAGCTACAAATTAGTAACAGTAAATAGCGATCGGTAAAGTGTTAAGTTAAATATGATTAAATAGTCTTTTTGGACTATATATATCAGTCAAAATGTGTCTCCTATCCTTAGAGTCTAGTGAGTATGATCAGATAGACCGTTGCAATAGTTGTAACATTTATTATGTGATTATATTTCAAAGAACAGGGGGGAACAACGTGCATGCTCTAATGGTTGACCGGATTCAGTTTGGTGTGACGACAGTGTACCATTTTTTGTTTGTGCCGCTGACCATCGGTCTTGCATTTCTTTTAGCCATATTAGAAACGATGTATGTTCGATCTGGCGATGAGAAAATGAAGAAATTGATTCAATTTTTTGGCAGACTTTTTTTAATCAACTTTGCCATTGGTGTGGTGACTGGAATTCTTCAAGAATTTCAGTTTGGTATGAACTGGTCTGATTATTCCCGTTATGTCGGGGATGTTTTTGGGGCTCCACTAGCAGTAGAAGCACTACTGGCATTTTTTATGGAATCCACCTTTTTGGGGATCTGGGTCTTTGGCTGGGAGCGAGTATCTAAACGTGTTCACCTGCTCTCTATCTGGCTGGTCGCATTTGGTACCGCATTATCTGCACTCTGGATTTTATCCGCGAATTCATTTATGCAAGAACCGGTGGGGTACGCAATTCGCAATGGTCACGCAGAAATGACGAGTTTTTTTGCATTACTCGGCAATCCACAATTATTGGTTGAATTCCCTCATGTGATTTTTGGTGCTTGGGCCACAGCCTCTTTCTTTATGTTGGGAATAAGTGCCTATCAATTGCTTCGCAAATATCATGTAGATGTATTTAAACGGGCATTCAAGGTAGCATTAACCATGGCCGTTATCTCTAGCTTACTAGTTGCGTTTTTAGGACACCTTCAGGCACAGCACTTAGTCAAGGCGCAACCAATGAAAACAGCCGCTGCTGAGGGGCTTTGGAATACAAGTCCAGAACATGCTCCGTGGTCATTGATTGCAGGCATTGACGCTGTGCAACACAAGAATACGTTCAGTGTAGATATTCCCTATGTGCTAAGTATTTTGTCTTATGACAGCCTAAGTGGAAAAGTGCAAGGCATGAATGAATTGCAACAACAATATGTACAAAAATATGGACCAGGGAACTATATTCCACCAGTGAATACGACGTATTGGAGCTTCCGGATTATGGTGCTTGCGGGAGTATTGATGATTCTGATTTCGCTGTGGGGGATTGTGGTCGTTCGTCGCAATAAATTAGAAAGTAGCCCGCGATTTATGCGGATCTTACTCTGGTCCATTTCACTGCCGTTCATTGCGAACTCGATGGGCTGGATTATGACAGAAATCGGTCGACAACCTTGGTCGGTGTTTGGATTATTAAAAACAGATATCAGTAGTTCGCCTATTGTTTCGGTGGGAGAGGCGCTGACTACACTCATTGGATTTGGTCTTATTTACGGGATCATGGCAGTGGTCATGATTGGCTTGATGAACAAGTATACAAAATTAGGATTTGAAGTCGAAGAGCAGCACGATGTTTCTGCGGATATAACATCTACATTTTAATTTAGGGAAGGAGGCGAGGAAATGAGCTTAAATACACTTTGGTTTATACTTGAAATGGTGTTGTTCATCGGATACTTTTTCCTTGAAGGATTTGACTATGGCGTTGGAATTTTACTCCCCTTTGTCGGGCAAAATGACTTAGAACGTCGGGTGGTCCTAAACAGCATAGGTCCTGTGTGGGATGGCAACGAGGTTTGGCTACTAACGGCGGGCGGTGCGATGTTTGCAGCATTCCCCAATTGGTATGCTACACTCTTTAGTGGATTCTACTTAGCGTTGTTTTTGTTGCTGATTGGTTTGATTCTGCGCGGATTAGGTCTTGAGTATCGCAGTAAAAACCCTGGATCGAGTTGGCGCAATACATGGGATTGGCTGATTTTTGTTGGGCGTCTACTTCCTGCACTTCTCTGGGGTGTGGCGTTTGCCAACATTGTCAGGGGTGTACCAATCGATGGTCACATGAATTTTACTGGTTCATTGTTAACCTTGCTGAATCCGTATGCATTGCTTGGTGGCGTGGCGTTCTTACTCGTTTTCATGCTTCATGGTTCACTTTTCTTGAGCTTGAAAACGACTGGCAATGTGGAAGCGAGAGCGAAAAAATTTGCGACAACGATGGGTATCCCCGTCGCCATAGTGCTCTTGGTGTTTGTGATATTTAGCTATGTGCCAAGTGAAGTATTTAGGTACAGTATCAGTTCTGCATTGATTTTTGTCATTTTCGTGATTGCGTTTATCGCAGTACTGTCGGTGCGCTTTCTCGTAGGAAAGCACGGCGGTTGGGCATTTACTTTTGTAGGTCTTGCGATTGCCTTAACGACCACGGGTATGTTCTTGGGCATGTATCCTAATGTCATGGTGAGCAGCACGAATCCACAATGGAACCTCACCATTTATAATGCGGCTTCTAATCATCATTCACTATTCGTGATGACGATTGTCGCGTTGATTATGGTTCCCATTGTGCTTGCTTATCAAATTTGGACATACTACATTTTCCGCAAACGTGTTTCGATCACAGATCACATGGATTATTGACGGGTAAAACATGATTAAAAAGAGAATTTTTACGCAGATTCATGAAGTTCGCCATCTGCTAGCCTTAACCGTTGGGTTAGGGCTAGCGGGTGGCTTAATTGCTATTGCAGAAGCGAGTTTTCTATCGCGTATTGTGAATCGTGCATTTTTGATGCATTGGCAACTTTCTGATCTCACTGGGCTTTTTGTGGGACTACTTATTGTTATTTTTTTTAGGGCAGTGGTGGGATGGGCTAGTGAAGTATTTGCACTGCGAGTCGCGTTAAAAGTGAAAGAACAATTAAGAGATCAATTAATCCGGCGACTGTTCCAATTGGGACCCGTATATATGCGCGGTGAACGTACGGGAGAGGTCACCAACACGGTTTTAGAGGGAATTGAATCATTAGAAGTATATTTAGCACGCTATATACCCCAACTGGCAGTTTCTGCATTGGTTCCGTTAACCATCTTGGCTTTTGTCGTTCCCAACGATTGGGTGACAGCGATTATTTTTGTAGTCACATGGCCGCTCATTCCATACTTTATGATGTTAATTGGGCGTCAAGCTGAAAAAAAAAGCAAGCAACAGTTTGAAACGCTAAGTCTACTGAGCGCACACTTTCTGGATGTGTTGCAAGGGTTGACTACATTAAAGCTATTTAATCGCAGTCGCTACCAACTAGAAGTGATTCGTCGCATTAGTGATCGTTACCGTAAAACTACGATGGATACATTGAGAGTGGCCTTTTTATCGGCGTTTGCGCTTGAACTCTTGACCACTTTGAGTACGGCCATTGTGGCAGTATTTATTGGACTGCGGTTAATTTCTGGTAACATGCAGTTTCAAAATGCTTTTTTCGTATTGTTACTTGCTCCGGAATTCTACATGCCTATTCGTTTACTTGGTACACAGTTTCATGCCGGAATGAATGGTGTGATTGCGGCAGACCGTATATTTGAATTATTGGATGCACCTGTTTTAGAAGAGTCATTCAATGCATCGAACGCTGTAGAATTAGTAGAGAATTGGGGAATGGTCGCGTTTGAACGCGTGACATTTCAATATCAAGGGGCGCAAAACGTAGCGTTAAATGATTTGAACCTGACTATTAGTCAAGGAGAAAAAGTGGCGCTCGTAGGCCCTACCGGTGCGGGAAAGAGTACCATCATGCATTTGCTGCTGGGTTTTATCACGCCTGGTATTGGTGAGATTCGTATACAAGATCAGCGCTTAACGTCTGCCACCATTGCATCATGGCGAAAACAAATTACCTATTTGCCGCAGCACCCTCATTTGTTTCATGGTTCAATCGCGGATAATCTTCGGCTAGCTTGTCCTGATTGTCCAATGGAGCGATTGATTGAAGCTGCTACAAAAGCGGGTGCAGATGAATTTATTCAAAGTTTGCCAAAGAGTTACAACACGTTGGTCGGTGAAGACGGAACTGGACTAAGCGGTGGTCAAATTCAACGGATTGCGCTGGCACGTGCTTTTTTGAAGGACAGTCAATTGATACTATTGGACGAGCCTACTGCTAATTTGGATCCAGAGAGTGAGCGTTGGATTGAACATGCGTTGCGGGATTTATTTGTCGATAAAACTGTATTTGTGATTGCTCATCGGTTAAGTACGATCACGCGCATGGATCGCATTCTGGTGATGAACGAAGGGGAACTTATTGATCAGGGACATCATACTGAACTGCTGGCGCGAAAAGGACTGTACCATCAATTATTAACCGCGTATGTGGGGGAAAGGGGAAATCTTCGTGATTAGAACCTTGTATCGCTTTATCATCCCTCATAAAGTGGCGCTATCGTGGGCTACTTTACTTGGTGTGTTAACTGTGGCTTCTAATATAGGACTGTTAGCCACTTCAGGGTACCTGATTGCAAGTGCCGCATTGCATCCGTCTACAGTGTTATTATTGTGGGTACCTATCGTAGGTGTGCGATTTTTTGGCATGGCGCGCGCTGTTTTTCGATACGGGGAACGATATTTTTCACATGATCTCACGTTTCGCATTTTGTCCACGATGCGTACGTGGTTTTATGATCGCTTAGAGCCGCTTGCACCTGCAAGGTTATTTACATTTCGCAGCGGCGATGTGCTGAGTAGTGCGGTGTCTGATGTGGACACGCTTCAGGATCTTTATTTACGGGCGATTGCCCCTCCACTGATCGCGATTGTTGTGATGGTGATCGTATTTTTACTTTTGTCACTGTTCTCTATTCAACTTGGAGTGATTCAAATTGTGATCCTGCTGGTTGCAGGTCTAGGTGTACCAGGCCTTACTTATCTGTTGGGGAACCATTTGGGGTCTGAAATTGTACAGTTGCGTTCTTCTTTTACTGCAGATTTGGTGGATACCATTCAGGGGATGTCAGATATTTTAGCGTTTTCTCAAGAGGAGAAGGCGATCAGTAATTTGAGCTTGCGTCAGCGTGATCTCGTACAAAAGCAGATTAAAATGGCGAGTATTGGTGGATTGACTAATGGGTTGATGATTTTTTTAAATCACTTCTCGATGTGGGTGTTGCTACTAGTCGCGATTCCAATGGTTCAATTAGGGAAAATAACGGGAGTAGACCTGACGGTGATTGCGCAAACCGCGTTAGCAAGTTTTGAAGCCGTATTGCCATTGCCACTTGCATTTCAATATTTGGGTCGCGGGTTTGCATCCATGCGCCATTTGCTTGATTTGTTGGACGCAAAGCCTGCAGTAGTAGATGGGAAACGCAATTTCGATGGTTCTATGGAACCATCGTTAGTTATTAATCAGTTGTTTTTTCGCTATCTTCCTGACGCCTCTGATGTGATCAAAAATATTTCTTTTGAATTGACACCGGGAAAACACACCGCAATTGTTGGTCCAAGTGGGGCTGGGAAAAGTAGTCTCGTACAAGTGTTGGCACGATTTTTTGATTATGAAAAAGGTACTATTAATCTTGGTAATGATGAGCTCAAAGACTATACGATAGACGCAATCCATCAGCAGATTGCAGTCTCACCACAAAAGCCACATTTATTTAATACCAGCGTAAAACAGAATCTGCAGTTAGCACGGCCTAATGCTAATGTAGAAGAGATTGAAATAGCTGCAAAAATTGCGCTTGCAGATCGCTTTATTCAAAAATTACCCGAGCAATACGATACGTTTATCGGCGAACAAGGGTATAAGCTATCTGGTGGTGAACGACAACGTTTGGCTATTGCCAGGGTGGTGCTCTCAGGGGCACCGATTAACATTTTTGATGAGCCTACTTCTGGCATGGATGCGATTACAGAAGAACAGCTGCTTGTATCAATCCACGAGGCGTTGCGTGGGAAGTCGATGTTATGGATTACTCATCGGTTGACGGGACTGGAATTGATGGATGAAATACTGGTGATGAGTCGCGGTGAAATTGTAGAGAGAGGGACTCATGATGAATTGCTGGAAAAAAACGGACTGTACCGACAGATGTGGGATGTGCAAAAACAATTAATACAACAACAAGAAGTAGCGATATAGTCTATATGGACTATATCTGCATAGTCCGTTGGTGTGTAGTTGAGAAATCATAAAAATGTAAAGATCTAAAGATAGTCTACCCATGAGGGGATGGATTTTGTGACACTTGTGCGCAGGCTGTCCGCCGTGGCCATACTGGTCGGGAGTTTACTTGTATTTGAAATCATAGCCGCCTTCTTTTCTCATAGCGTGGCGTTACTGTCTGATGTGGCTCACGTAGGAACAGATTTTCTCAGTGCGTTGTTGACTTTGTTTGCAGAGCGTATTGCTCATAGGCCAAGCACCAAGATGATGAGTTACGGATTTGCGAGAGGAACAGTCGTCGCTGCATTTGTCAATGGATTTTCGTTGATCTTGTTATCAATTATCATTCTTGGTCAAACCGTCATGCGCTTGATTTACCCTGAGCCCGTACATCCGGGATGGATGATTGGGGCGGCGTTGGTTGCGCTTTTTGTGGATGGCATTATTATTTGGATGTTGATGCGAGGGGAACAAAATCTTAATATCAAAAGCGCTTTTGTCCATTTTGCAGGAGATGCATTTGTATCTTTAGGTGTTATTCTGGCCGCGGTACTTGTTAGCGTGACGCACAAACCATGGTTCGATCCAATAATCACCTTTATTTTAATAGTAGTAATGGTATACACTTCATGGAGGATTGTAAAAGAATCTCTCTTGATTTTAATGGAAGGAACCCCTAATACGATTAATCTTGAGATGCTACATGAACAAATCAGTCGATTGCCGGGGATTTTAGCTATCCATGACATTCATGTGTGGGCTGTTTCTGATCGTGATATTGCTGCGTCGTTGCATGTTGTTATCGGTCCTAAAGTAGTCATTTCAGAAACAGATCGCTTAATAAAGGAGATTGAGGAAATATTAAAACTGCGATTTGGAATAGTGCACTCTGCCATTCAGTTGGAGTCGCAGGTGGATCCTGATCATCACGGCTTTCCGCACAGCAATAAATACCAATTTTATTAAAGGCTATATAAGATTAACAATTGGGTGGGAAACTAAGATGTCGATTCAGGTTAATGTAGTTGACGATCACCATTTGTTTAGAAAAGGTGTGATCGGTATTATTAATGCGTCTTCGGATATAGAAGTAGTAGGTGAAGCTGACAACGGTAGGGATGCGATTGCACTAGTCCAGAAAACGCATCCAGATGTATTGATCATGGATTTGGCAATGCCTGTAATGGGCGGGATGGAAGCCACAAAACGTATACGTGATGTGGATCATCAAGTGAAAATTTTAATTCTGACGGTGAACGAAGATGAGCGCTCCTTGTTTGAAGCGGTAAAATCTGGTGCGCAAGGTTATGTGTTAAAAACGGTGGATCCAGAGGAGTTACTGCATTCTATTCGAAGTGTTGCAGCAGGAGAGGCTGTAGTCCCCAGTAATCTCGCATTGCGGATTCTATCTGAAATGTCTAGACCTAAGGCTTCGGCACCCGTTGGTGATGGTGTGGAGCCATTAACTGCACGCGAGATTGAGGTGCTACGAGAGTTGGGGACAGGCGCTTCTAATCGTGATATCGCAAAACGTCTGTTTATCAGTGAAAACACAGTACGAAATCACGTGAGAAATATATTGGACAAACTACATGTATCCAATCGCGTGGAAGCTGCCACCTATGCGGTAAGGGAAGGACTTGTTGATGAAAATAATTCAAATGATTCGGATATGTCGAATACATGAAAAATTGGGATGCGAATAGGATGGGAAGGTTAACTCGAATACATCACTATGATCAGCTATTATTTGATTTTTTGAAGCAAAAAATGACGTTAATTGCTGCTGTCATCGGTATCGGTCTGTGTATTTTGGGCTTTTTGCTTCATAATATAGAAATGAGCATTGAAGTGGTCTTGGTCGGTGCGATTGGGTATTTACTTGGATTTATTCCCGCGATTATCGGAGGGCTTATTTTAACAGGCATTCGATTTTCGCAGGTCGGTTTTTTTTGGTCAGAAGTTCCTCTTGAGGCGTTAGTATATCTGGGATGTATGTATATTGCGTGGCTGGGTCGTGAGCACAAAGTGGCGTCCATTCGTCGCAAGCAGGAGATTTATGGCTTTATTCAGACTCCGCAGGTAATCCCTTGGTCGATGGTGAACGAAGTAAGAAATTCTCTGTTAGCCATGCGACTGTTGTTGTTTTCAAAACACAGTGAATCGATTGAATCGAATTTACGATTGGTTGAGGATGAACTGACTAGATTAGACAATTTATTTCATGATTTAAATGACAACAAAGAATCATTTAAATGATTTTTTTGTTATTATAAATACATTGGATCGTTTACTCATGTATAGTATGAAAGTACTATACACGAGTTTTTTTGTAGTCTCCTTCGCTCATTTGTTTCACAACTTATGGGGGTATACTCTTTACACAGGGGACACAATCAAATAATAACTAAAATTAAACTTTAGGAGGATTTGCAATGAAAATTGTCATCGCTGGAGGCGTTGCTGTTGGGGCAGGAACCGCAGCAAGGTTGAGAAGACTGAACGAGAAGGCTGAGATTATACTTTTGGAAAAGGGTGAATATGTTTCCTTTGCTAATTGTGGGCTGCCCTACTACATTGCTGGTGAAATTAAAGAGCGTGAAGAGTTAATCTTAAATACGCCTGAAAGTTTACGTGCACGCTTTCACATAGATGTCCGTGTGAAAAATGAACTTGTGTCGATTGATCGTGACCATAAAACAGTGACAATTCTTGATCATGACAAGGGACAATCATATGAAGAAAGCTATGACAAGCTGGTATTAGCACAAGGCGCTGCGCCAATTCGTCCGCCGATTCCTGGAATTGATTTTTCAAATGTGTATCAGTTAAGATCAGTTCCTGATGTAGATGCCATTCAGGATAAAATTTCTAGTGATCTTGTGAAACATGCAGTCGTGATTGGCGCAGGTTTTATTGGCATTGAAATGGTAGAGGCTTTCTTGTTAAGGGGGTTGAAGGTGTCTTTGATTGAGAAGGCACCGCAAATCATGCCACCTGCTGATCCGGAAATGACCATACCAGTGATTAAGGCGCTGGAAAAGGCCGGCGTAGAGCTTATTTTGAATGACGGGATTCAATCGTTGCAAGGTGATGGAGTGGCCCAACGAGTGGTGCTGGAGTCAGGCAATGAAGTGGCGGGTGACATGTTCTTATTAGGACTAGGTGTGAGGCCAGATTCGGTTATTGCCAAACAATCAGGACTTGATTTGGGTGTCGCAGGCTCTATCAAGGTGAATGAGTATTTACAGTCGAGTGACCCAGATATTTATGCTGCAGGTGACTTGGCGGATAGTACTTTTCAATCGACAGGTGAGGACACTTGGATTCCGCTCGCAGGACCTGCTAACAAGCAAGCGCGCGTGATTGCTAATCACATGATGGGGAGGCCAGGAAAATTCGCAGGGGTGCTCGGTACTTCTATCGTTCGTTTTCAAGATCAAGTTTTAGCTCAAACTGGACTTACGGAGAAATCTGCGAAAAGAGCAAACCAGCCTTATAAAGTTTCCTATACGATCTCGAAACATCATGCAGGATATTATCCTGGGGCAAAGGACATGATTATCAAATTGCTCTTTACACCTGATGAGGGCAAGATTATTGGTGCTCAAATTACTGGCACGGAAGGCGTCGACAAGCGCATAGACGTCCTTGCTACGGCAATTTATTCGAAGTTAACTGTCACCGATCTGATGGAGTTGGATTTGGCCTATGCGCCGCCTTTTGGATCAGCAAAAGATCCTATCATTATGGCAGCGATGACAGCACAGAATATTCTGGATGGGTTGGTAGAAGTGGTGCAAACCGAACATTTTGACATGTTCGCCCCGAATGTACAAATTGTAGATGTGCGGGATCCTGACGAAACTGCGAAAGGCAGTATGGAGGGAGCGAAACTTATTCCGCTTCCTGGTTTTCGTGATCATATTAACGAACTTGATCCCAATCATCCGGTGGTTCTTTATTGCCGAAGTGGATTCAGGAGTTATGTGGCTTCGCGGATATTAAGACAGCATGGATTTCAATCTGTTTACAACTGGGCAGGGGGATATACGCTTTGGCAACTGTGGAAAGATTGGTATTCCAAAGTATAACACATGCGTTATGGTAAGTGATCTTAATAAAAAATCACCTGCTAATTAGCGGGTGATTTTTTATTAAATGGAATGTGTTGGGGTAGCTTGTGGAATGCTGTGTTGTGCTTCATAGTGTGCGGGAATGTGGAATTTCCACGTGGTTCCTTGACCGGGTTGAGAATCTACATTCGCAGTTCCGCCAAGTATTCTACAGCGTTCCTCAATTGACTTAATCCCATAATGCTGCGGGTCTTCTTGGGCTACTTTTGGATTAAAACCAATACCATCATCAGAAATGACGATACGCATCTCCTGCGGCGTTCTGTTAAACCACAAACGCACAAAACGGGAATGTGAGTGTTTTTGAATGTTGGTGAGGACTTCTTTGGCCATTCGCGCTAATTGTACCTCCACCCGATCGGCCCAAGCGGAACCAGTATCTTGAATATCCACCTCTGTCTTGATGCCAGAGCGAAGTTCTAACTGAATGGCGTGTTCGCGAATGAACTCAAAAAAATCAGTTTCAAGTTCAAAGTTCAAATCATAAAGAGAATTGCGCAATTCTTTGATAGATCTGTCAATCACCTGACTGATTGACGATAATTCTTCGACAACAGATGGAGAGGGTACAGCGTTAGTTT
>DAIELO010000089.1 GCA_027341705.1 Caryophanales bacterium | reverse complement strand
GTTTGTGATGGAGACGAACCATTCTAAAATGAATGCCATCAAAGCGCAATTGAACGCAGTAGTTGCAGAAGAAGCCTCAAGACAGCAAAATTTTAGGAAATTAATTGCAGACCCGTTAATTAAACGCCTGTATGACCGATTTGCTATTGATTGGCATAGGTATCAAAACGTTATTCCTACTATTTTGTCAGCTAATGAATCAGGGAATCATCAACTTTCCAACCAATTGTTAAAAAAGGCGAGTCCAGATTTTGATAAAGCCAAAAACGAGTTGAATCAGTTGGTGAATTTGAGTTCTAGTCGATCAAAAAGTTATTCGGCGGCAGTGATTCAAATATTTAGTGCAGCGCTATTTTTAATTATCATACTTAGTATCGTGGCTCTCGTAGTGGGATTGTTAATTGCATGGATTCTGTCTGGTCGTATTAGCAGACCACTGCAACTTGTCCGGAATACGTCAATGAAGGTGGCAGAAGGGGACCTTCGTGTCACTGAATTATCCATCAAGACGAAGGATGAGATTGCTGATCTAATGATGGCTACCAATGCGATGGTAAAAAATCTCAAGCACTTGATTTCTAATGTGGCCGAAACCAGTGATCAGGTGGCTGCGGCTTCAGAGGAATTGTCAGCTAGCGCTGATGAAACGACAAAGGCTACCAATCAGATTGCCTATGCGATTCAAGAGGTGGCAAGCGGCGCTGAGAAGCAAATGACGGGAGCAAAAGAAAGCGCTATCGCCATGGAGGAGGTTGCGTCAGGGATTTCTCACGTGGCAGAAACTTCGACGATCGTATCACAAGCTTCCGTGGAAACGAGAGTGATGGCAGAACAAGGGAATGAATCGATCAATGAAGCGATGTCACAAATGAATTCAATCAATGAATCTGTTGACCAAACATCTACCTATATAGAGCAATTGAGTAAGGATTCGCAAAAAATCGGTCAAATTATTGAAGTGATTACGGCGATTGCAGAGCAGACGAATCTATTGGCATTAAATGCTGCAATTGAAGCGGCAAGAGCGGGAGATCAAGGGCGCGGGTTTGCGGTAGTGGCAGAAGAAGTCCGAAAACTCGCTGAACAATCTGCAGGATCTGCACGGGAAATCACAAAGATTATTCAGGAAATTCAATTAAATACAAGTAAATCGGTGACTTCTATGGAGCAAGTGACGAATGAGACCAAACAAGGGATTGTCGTGGTGGATCGTGCGGGACAAGCATTTGCAAGTATTCTCGTATCGGCACAAAATGTGGCCACACAAGTGCAGGAAGTAACTGCCGCTACAGAAGAAATCTCGGCCACTACGGAAGAAATTACGGCTTCGATTGAAGAAATGTCTAGAATCTCTGAAAATTCAAGTTCTGAATCACATAATGTGGCGGCAGCATCAGAAGAGCAATTGGCATCGATGGAGGAGATTACCGCATCCGCTACATCGTTAAGTAATTTGGCACAAGAATTGCAGCAAGTGATTAGTGAATTTAAGGTGTAAACAATCTGGTATGTTGTGTACTGGCTGGTTGCTATATGTAGTGATGATGTACTATACTTTTCATGGCATATACTAACCAGTCAGTATGTACAGGATTGAGGCGATGGCAACATCATGAGGAAAGAAGAATTGCTAAGCCGATTGGAAGGCTTTGATGAAGAAGAATTGCAAGCTGCATTGCAAGCAGCCACAGCATTACGAAAAACAAAAACAGACGGTCTCTATTTTTTGCATCACTTTTTACAGGAAGACAGGGTGCAAGATGCAAACAATAATCATGGTGTTACTATTCCTATTTCTCCGCTAGTGATGAACCCGATCAACATGGTTCATGGCGGCGTGACCGCTTTGTTAGCTGATAATGCCATGGGATTTGCCAGCTTTATGGAAAAACAACGTCCGGGCGTCACGCTTGATCTGAATGTGCACTATCATAAGCCAGGCAGAGGTCAGCAATTAAGAGCAATCGGGGAGATAGTATCAGTGGGTGCGCTGTTTAATTCCATGAGAACCGAAGTACGTGATGAAACAGGTATCCTAGTGGCGACTGCAACTGGAACATTTTATCACCGCCCGATTAATTAGTAGTAGCACTTTTACGGAACCATTTTTTTCGTTTGTGTGTGGTTTTTCGCGGCCCGATTTCATCTAAAAACTTCACCTGATTCTTAGAGATCATGCCAAATCGGCTATGGAACGTCTCTGTTATTTCAGTGACCATTGCCTGGGAAGTAAAATCCGGAATCCTTTCAAGTGCCACTTCCGTCGCGATTTTGCTTTCCGAAAATAGAATTGCAAAAATTTCTTGTATTAGTTCTAGGGAGAGCCCCTTGTCTCTTAATTTTGCCACATGTTCAAGACGTTTTGCGGACTCCTCTGAATAGCAAATTCCCGCCTTGCTATCTCGTGAACTTTGGATATAATCTGACAAGGCATCTTCCCACTTTAGCAATGTTCTCGTGGAAACCTCAAGGTATTCGGCCATCTCAGTTAATGTATACTGCGACATTAGGGAATCCCCTTTACATCAATTTAGCAAATGCTTATTGTATAAGTTCGTGATCGACCTTGTCGTTTCCTTGATGGAAAATTGGGGAGTGTTGTCGACAAGTGAAATAGATATCGACGATCATTGCTATTTAACGCAAGGTAATCGCAAATTGTTTTAATTTACGCACTACTGTGGCCTGACTAGTGTGTAAATATTCTGCAATTTCATAGGTAGTTCGATAGCGCATAGCAGCTTCTTGGAAGATGTGGCTTTCGAATTCATTGACCCTGGATTTTAGATCAGTTGATGAAAACTTCACCTGAGTGGGGAGCAGATCTATTAATTCGTTGGCGCTGATTTTGGTATTTGGGTTAAGAATGGTGATGCGCTCCATCAAATTTTCCAATTCGCGAATGTTGCCAGGCCATTCATATGCTTTTAACGTTTGAAATGCATCTGGCGTTAACTGGATTTTTTCGATTTGATAACGAGTAGTGAACAACTTTAGGAATTCATTCACCAGCGTCTCCATGTCTTCTAAGCGTTCACGTAATGGGGGAATGGTGATTGGAAATACATGCAATCGGTAAAATAAATCCTGTCGAAACTTCCCCTCCTCGACCATTTTTTCGAGATTGCGATTAGTCGCAGCCACCACTCTGAAATTAACGGCGACGTACTCGGTAGAACCAATTCTGGAAATCACGCGATCTTGCAGGACATCTAACAACTTGCCCTGAAGGTGTAACGGGAGTTCAGCAATTTCATTTAAGAAAAGCGTGCCGCCGTTGGCTAGCTCTACCTTGCCTTTTTTTCCTTGCCTACGTGCACCGGTAAATGCGCCACTTTCATAGCCGAAAAGTTCGCTTTCAAGTAATGCTTCGGGAATTGCTGCGCAATTAATTTCAATACAGGAACCATACTTTCGTGAACTGCGGGCGTGAATATACTTTGCCAAGTTGTTTTTTCCAACGCCTGTCTCCCCGAGTAGTAAAACTGTCGCATCTGTAGATGCCACCCTTTGCGCTGCTTCTAACGTTTTTGCCATCATTGGACTGTTCGTCTTGATGTCGTGTGTGCTCACTTGCAATTTTACATCTTCTTTAGCCGCTTTGAATAAATGAAAATCAGTGATGTCTTTAGAATTAGAAATAACTCGGTAGATCATTCCTGCTTCATTAAACAGGGGTGTTCCCGTCGAAATTAATTTTCTCCCGCTGCGAGTTGTTTGTAAGATGGTCTGCGCACGTCTGTGGCGCAATACCATCGCGGTGACAGAAGGATAAAAAACATGATTCTTTTCAAGTTCAAAAATGGATTTCCCGATGATCTCTTCGCGTCGGATATCGTACAATCGCTCTGCCGCGGTATTTACTTCGAGCGTGATGCCTTGGCCATCCGTCAAAAACCATTCATCATATGCGAAGTCCAGTAATGTAGTGAGTTCACTGATAGCCCCGGTATCAGTAGCATGATAAAGCCCTTCAATTAGTAGATGTCCGTCTTCGTCGAGATTTTCATATACTCTATATGCATAGTGTTCTGGTAGTAAAGGAAAAATATAACTCCAATCAAGTGAATTTAAGTTCTCGAAAATTTTTATCTTAGCGGTGGCATTTTTCCAACTCACTTTACCTGCTCGATTGACAATAAACAAAGGAGTTTCCAAACGATCTAATACTTGCAAAATAATAGGATTCGTATACAACACCTCGATACTTCAAATTTGAATTATATTATTCATCATTGAATTACGATATCATATTATTGCAATTATTTAAATATAAAAACTTTATAGAATTCACCGATTTTGCCGTTAAATCAATCAAAGAATAAATTCCAAAGGAAATGTAAGCGGTGGCATGGTTATTGCTAATGTAAGTAGTAGGCTTCGAGGATAGTAAAATCATAATGGGGAGGTACCCTAGTGGACTTATCAAAAACACCGGAATTTGAACACGAGAAATCCTTGCCGAAGGGAATACTTACGCTTCCAGACGTATTAATATCTGGACTTGCTAATATGGGTCCAGCAATGAGCCTGTTTTTCTCGGCGGCATTTCTTGTCGCAACCGTTGGACAGGCGGTTCCCTTTGTGGTCGTCGTCACGCTGTTCGCCATTCTCACGCTCGGCAATACGCTGGCTGAATTTTCTAAGAAAATTCCAAGCAGTGGGTCGTTTGTGACTTTTGTAGGACGAACGTTTGGCGCACGTTTTGCAACTGCCAGTTCCATCACACTAGTGGTTGGCTATATTGCGGCCATCAGTGGGGTTATCGCTGTCTTGGGTGGGTGGATTGCCACTCTGGTGCAACGATATTCTGGTGACAATGTGTCTTGGATCATCATCATGGTGATCGGTGCAGTTCTTATTACCTACCTGACGATTCGTGGGGTGAAAGTATCCTCGCGTTGGGCAGTGGTGTTGCTTTTTTTTGAAGCACTAATTCTGTTGGTACTCAGTTTCGTGATTTTGGCCAAGGGTGGAAAGTCAGGGCTGTCATTGACCCCCTTTAATCCGCTTGCTGCGCTTGGTGGCTGGAATAGTATCGCATTATCTTTCCCACTTGTCGTGTTTATCTTTGTTGGCTGGGAAAATAGTGGCGCGTTGGCGGAGGAAACAACTAATCCTACGAAAAATGTACCTCGGGCCGTATTTCTTGGCATCGTGATCATTGCGATTCTGTACGTGATTACGACGTATGCGATGACGGTGGGCTATGGCACATCTCCCGCCGATTTGAAAGCGTTTGCCAATGACTCTGGTCCTTTTGATACACTCGGAAAGATGTATTTGGGCAATGGGAGAATTCTTGTTGACTTAGCAGGGCTTACTAGTATTTTTGCAACGATTGTTGCAGCAGCCAACTCACAAGCCAGAATATTGTTTAATGCCGGGCGTGAGGGATTGGTCCCAAAAGTATTTGGCAAAGTATCGTCTAAAAATAAAACTCCTTATATGGCGCTTTTGACCTA
>DAIELO010000088.1 GCA_027341705.1 Caryophanales bacterium | reverse complement strand
CGCAATTCCGACACCGTCTGTATAACCAGCTAATGAAGGAAGGGGTTTATGTATGTCATTCCATTTAACACAAGGTGCGTTTTCGTTCCTGCCGCCGCTGACTGATGACGAAATTAAACTGCAGATTGAGTACGCATTACAGAACGACTGGCCTCTAAGCGTTGAGTATACGGATGATCCGCATCCGCGTAACGTGTACTGGGACATGTGGGGTCTGCCCATGTTTGACTTGAAAGACCCGTCAGCTATTCTTTATGAAATTAACGAGTGCCGCAAAGCGTATCCGAATTACTATATTCGCTTAAATGCGTATGATCGCAGTTATGGTCGGCAAACGACAGCCTTGTCGTTCATCGTCAACCGCCCTGAGAATGATCCGGGATTTGGGTTGGTGCGTCAGGAAGTCGCTGACCGGCAAGTTCGTTATACAATTCACTCTTATGCGACAGAAAAAGCGCCTGGTGCGCGTTTCGAAGACTAATTTAGTAAATTACGACTATCGTCCGCGCTTATGGCGCGGACGAATCACAATATCTTGTGGGGTGAATAATCGTGGATCAAGTTGAAGCAACCCAACAGGTGCCGGAAACCAATTCAAATACCCTATTAGATCTTTCGACTGTGATTGCTGAAACGGCATATGAAGAAGTCCTTACGCGACTTGATCTCGAACTTATCGGACTTGCGCCAGTGAAGACGCGTATTCGAGAAATTGCCTCACTGCTTTTGATTGATCGCATGCGGCGAAGCGTGGGGCTGAGTGCCATGCCTCCTTCATTGCACATGTGCTTTACAGGCAATCCTGGTACAGGAAAAACCACTGTGGCACTACGCATGGCTGAAATCTTGCACAGGCTAGGCTATGTGCGCAAAGGCCATATGGTTGCGGTAACTCGCGATGACCTCGTGGGTCAGTATATTGGACATACGGCGCCAAAAACAAAAGAAGTGCTCAAGCGTGCCATGGGTGGTGTGTTGTTTATTGACGAAGCATACTACCTGTATAAAGCGGAAAATGAGAGGGACTATGGTCAGGAAACCTTAGAGATTCTTTTGCAGGTCATGGAGAACAACCGGGATGACTTGGTGGTGATTTTAGCCGGATATAAGGATCGCATGGATGATTTCTTCAAAATGAACCCAGGCATGAGTTCCCGGATTGCACATCACATTGATTTTCCTGATTACAATGTAGAAGAACTTGCGAAAATCGCGGGGTTGATGTTGGATCAACAGCAATATGAATTCACAAATGAAGCCCGCGAACTTTTTCACGAATATATAGCAAGGCGGATGCAACAGCCGTTCTTTGCCAATGCTCGCAGCGTGAGGAACGCCCTAGATCGCGCGCGGTTGCGTCAGGCCAATCGCTTGGTCAAGGCGGGGGGTGGGCTTCGCGTCGAAGATTTGAAGAGAATCGATACAGATGACATCGCCGCGAGTCGAATTTTTGCAACAGATGATCAAACCCAATAAACGATTTGGCAAGGATTGAATCCGCCTAGCGGATTATTTTTTTTAGGAATCAGCAAAATATAAGGAATACATCAAAGTTGAGCGCTTTCACTGTTTTACTGTATGCTGACCCTTTGTTATAATAACCATGTTCCACGATGAGAGATCGCGTCTCACTCGTCGGGATGCAATAGGCAAAAAATGCGCGAATTGGAAATCGCGACAACCGCGAGGTTGGGGGGTGCAATTTTGTACGCAAATAATCTCATCCTAATTCTCATTTTTTTTGCTCTGGGCATTATCTTACCCGTTGCTTCTATTTATGTTCTGGGGCCGCTCCTGCGACCGAGTAATCCGACGCAAGCCAAGCGAACCACTTATGAGAGTGGTCTAGAGCCAATTGGCGACGCGCGGGTGAGGTATAATGTTCGTTATTATTTATACGCGCTTCTCTTCGTCATTTTTGACGTGGAAATTGCTTTCTTATACCCATGGGCAGTGGAATATCACAGCTTGGGGCTGTTTGGATTTACCGAAATGCTGATTTTCATTGTGTTTTTAGTTGTAGGTCTGGCTTATGCATGGAGAAAGAAGGTGCTCGAATGGAAATAAACCCCATCCAATTGCCTACTATCGAATATGAAGGATTTACAATGGATGAGTCAGCCGAGCTTCGCAAAGCGGGAATTGTGGTTCATACGCTGGAACAAGTCAAGGCATGGGCGCGCAGCAATAGTCTTTGGCCGCTCACTTTTGGGCTTGCTTGTTGTGCCATTGAGATGATGGGGACGGGTGCGTCTACCTATGATCTCGATCGTTTTGGCATTATTTTCAGAGCCTCCCCTAGGCAGTCTGACGTCATGATTGTGGCCGGCACGGTCACGAAAAAGATGGCACCTCTGTTGCGTCGGTTGTACGATCAAATGGCGGAACCGAAGTGGGTAATTGCCATGGGCTCTTGTGCTACTGCGGGCGGACCTTATGTGCGTTCCTACTCGGTTGTGAAAGGCGTTGATCAAGTGGTGCCTGTGGATGTCTACATTCCTGGATGTCCGCCGTCTCCGCCTGCGCTTATCTATGGCCTGAATAAACTGCAGGAAAAAATCCGCATGGAAGCTGCAGGGAAGAAGGTGGCAAGATAGTGGCAGATGAGCCGGTAAAGCCAAAACCAGCAAAACCAGCGCCACCTCCTGATCCTCGCGTGGAGGCGGCACTTGCGTTCGGTCAGCAGATCAAGGGTAGCATTGATGCTCATTTTGGCGCAGAGACAGTACAAGAAGTCGGAGCGAGCAAGGCGGTTCCGGTGCTACTGATTGATAGTGTCAAATGGCGCGATGTGGTCGCTTTTTTGAAAACAGACGAAGCGCACGCGTATGACTACTTAGAACTTTTTGCAGGTACGGATTACAAAGATTACATTGAAGTGGTTATTTACTTGTATTCAACAAATCATAACACCTATATCAGCTTAAAGGCGCGCACTCCAAGGGATGATGCACGGTTGCCTTCGCTCACTCCTGTCTATGCAGGGGCTAATTGGGAGGAACGAGAAGTGTATGATCTGCTTGGCATTGATTTTGAAGGTCATCCAGACATGCGCCGCATCATGATGTGGGATGAATGGAACGGCTATCCGTTGCGCAAGGATTTCTCGGAATTTGCTAATCTCCCAGTACGCGGAGGTGAGGTCAAGTAATGACAAGTACACTTCATACTGAAGAGATGATCCTTAATTTGGGTCCTCAACATCCCAGCACGCACGGTGTGTTTCGCCTTGTCGTGACGATGGATGGAGAACAAATTGTCGACGCTGATCCGGTGGTGGGCTACCTTCATCGCGGTACGGAAAAGCTCGCAGAAGAACTTCAGTACACGCAGATCATTCCTTACACGGATCGCATGGATTACATCGCTTCGATGATTAACAATTATGCATTGGTTCATTCCGTGGAATACGCGCTTGATGTCGAGATTCCGGCACGGGCAGATTTTTTACGAATGATTGTGATGGAATTGAACCGAGTGGCTTCTCACATGGTGTTTTTGGGCACTTATTTACTAGACCTTGGCGCGATGAGTCCATTTCTTTTCGCTTTCATTGAAAGAGAGAAGATTGTAGACCTGTTTACGGAGATTTGCGGCGCGCGCCTGACCTACAATTACATGCGCGTGGGTGGTGTCAAATGGGATGCCCCTCCTGGCTGGATTGAAAAGGTAAGGGCTCTAGTGCCAACGCTTCGCGAAAAAGTAAAAATGATCAGTGACCTAGTCACAGGCAACGAAATTTTCCTCAATCGCGTAAAAGGTGTAGGCATTTTTACTAAAGAAGAAGCACTGAATTATTCCGTGTCTGGCGTCAATTTGCGCAGCACTGGCTTTGCACACGATCTGCGCAAAGTGCGGCCATACAGCATTTACGACAAATTTGATTTTGATGTGATCGTCGGTACAACTGGTGACGCGTATGATCGCTACATGTGCCGTTTAAGGGAAATTGAACAATCACTGCGCATTGTCGAACAAGCGGCCGCACAAATTCCTGATGGGCCGGTGATGGGCAAAGTGCCCAAAATGATCCGGGTGCCTGCGGGTGAATATTACACCAGCATTGAAGGCGCGCGCGGCGAACTTGGGGTGTATATCGTGTCTGACGGCAAAGATAAACCCTATCGCCTAAAGTTTCACCGTCCCTCATTTGTCAATTTACAAATTTTGCGCAAGTTGCTGATTGGGGAAAATGTGGCGAACTTGATCGCCATCCTCGGCGCGGTTGATATCGTTCTCGGGGAGGTCGACGGGTAATGTTCGCATGGCAACACTCACCGATGACAGGGTTGCATTTACTAGGCATGATCATTGGGGCAGTAATTATTCTTTTGTTGGTGCTCGTCACGGTCATGTATGAAATTCTTTTTCAACGGAAATTTATTGGTTGGATTCAGCGCCGCATCGGACCGAATCGCGTGGGCCCATGGGGACTGCTGCAAACAGCGGCAGACGTGCTGAAGTTACTGATCAAAGAAGACATCATTCCGGCAAAAGCGGATAAGGCGATGTTTTCGATTGCTCCGATCATTACATTTGTACCTGCGTTTATGGTGCTTGCGCTTGTACCTTACACGATGTCGCATGTGTTTACAGCCGGCATGAACGTGGGCGTGCTATTTTATATCGCGCTTTCATCGGTTTCGATCATTGGCTTTGTGCTTGGGGGCTGGGCTTCCAACAACAAATACTCGCTGGTGGGCGGCATGCGTTCGGCAGCGCAGATGATCAGTTACGAGATTCCGCTAGGTATTTCGATTCTTGGCGTGGTGATGCTCTCTGGCTCCATGAACATTACAACCATCGTAGCGGATCAGTCACATTATCACTTTGGCTGGTACATTGTGCCACAAATTATTGGCTTTATTGTGTTTATGATCGCAGGTACCGCGGAACTGAACTGGACACCTTTTGACTTGCCAGAAGCCGAATCAGAACTGGTGGCAGGGTACTTCACCGAGTATTCAGGATTTCGTTTCGCTTTTTATATGCTTTCTGAATACGTGTACCTGTTTGCCTTTTCCGCGTTGGCTACTTCGCTATTTTTGGGTGGCTGGAATGGGCCGTTTTTACCAGGATGGTTATGGTTTGCGATTAAATCTGCAGCCGTTATCTTCTTCTTGTTCTGGGTTCAGGCCACCATGCCTCGCATGCGCGGCGATCAACTGATGTCATTTGCTTGGAAAGTATTGATTCCAATTTCCTTATTCAACGTACTTTTAACCGGCGTATTGGCGCTGATTGTGTAAGGATGGTCATCTGTTAAGAGGTGGAGGTGAAAGGCGTGTTTGGTTTTATCAAAGGCTTGGGCGTAACCATTCGTCAACTCCCGACCAAAAAAGTGACACTGATGTACCCAGAAGAGAAACCACAGTGGCCGGAGCGATTTCGCGGCATTCACGAATATATTCCAGACCTGTGCATCGTCTGCAATCAGTGTGCGAGAATTTGTCCCACCAGTTGTATTTCCCTGACGGGTGGACGGGACGAGAACAAGAAGATGCGCATTGAGACCTATGATATTAATTTTGAAATTTGTAT
>DAIELO010000087.1 GCA_027341705.1 Caryophanales bacterium | reverse complement strand
CTCAATCGCCACCATTGACAAAGGTGATCAATAAACGGCCGCCTTCTGGTTCGTCTGGGTCAGCTGTGGCTCAGGCTCAGGGTACAACGATCGTACACCATCCGCAGCCGGCCGTGGTGAAGTTTGTACAAACGGCGTCAGGTAATTATTCGGCGGCTTATTCTGTCATTACCAGTAAATCATTGGATGTTGTGGTGACGGCTGTGTCAGGAACTTGTTGGGTACAGGTAGCAGCTGATGGCAAAACAATTGTATCAAGCTTGACTTTGCAGCCAGGGCAGACGCAAACTTGGAAGGCTAATTCTAGCATGCAGTTGTTGATCGGGAATAGCTCGCATATCACCATGACAATAAATGGCGTGCAAGCGCCGCTGGCTAAACATACCATTGGCGGGTTTACTTATACCTTTAATCGAAAATAAGCGTAAATGAGGGGAGAAAGCATAATGGCTAAGGAGTCTTCATTTGATGTGGTTTCAAAAACCGATTTTCAAGAAGTAATCAATGCACTTCATCAAGCGCAAAAAGAGATAGAAACACGTTTTGATTTTAAAGGGAGCAAAAGTAGTCTGGATATGCAAGGTGAAGAAATCGTAGTGATTGGGGATGACGATTTTAAGCTTACAAGTGTCATCGATATCTTGCAAACTAAGCTGATTAAACGCAATGTCACCTTAAAGTCGTTAGATTATGGTAAAGTCGAGTCTGCGGCACAAGGTACAGTCAGGCAAGTAATTAAAATCAAGCAAGGTATCTCGCAAGAGGTGGCTAAGCAAATCGTTAAGGATATTAAAGATTCTAAAATGAAAGTTCAGGCATCTATTCAAGGTGATCAGGTGCGTGTGACGAGTAAAGAAAAAGATGATTTACAATCTGTGATTAGGTTATTGCAAAATGCAGATTATTCGGTTGATCTGCAATTTACAAATTATCGATAATGGTTCGTGATTGTTTTTTGACACTTTTATAAAAGAACGATATAATATTGTATTGGGTAATGAGACTAAAATATAGTGGCGGTTTTACCGCTGCATTTTTTTGTCAAAATTCTTCTGGAGGATCTTGTTATGACGGCGCGACGTGTTTCTATTGTCACTTTAGGTTGTGAAAAAAATTTAGTTGATTCAGAAGTGATGTCCGGTCTGATTGAGCAAAAGGGTTATATAATGACTGAAGATCCGGAAGAAGCGGATGTCGTGATCGTCAATACATGCGCGTTTATTGATGTTGCCAAGCAAGAATCGGTGGATACCATTCTACAAATGGCGGATGTAAAAGTGAGGAATTCCAGCAAGAAATTGCTTGTCGCTGGGTGCATGGTTCAGCGATTTGCTGATCAATTACTAGATGAAATACCCGAAATTGACGGGGTGGTAGGTACAGGTGAATTTCCTCGTATCACCGAGTTAATTGAGCGCACTGAATCTGGTGAAAGACTTAAATTTGTTGGTAATCCAGTGTATCTATACAATGAGTTGACACCACGCAAGTTGCCAGAACAGATTTTTTCAGCCTATGTGAAGATAGCAGAAGGTTGCGATCATCAGTGTACATTTTGTGTGATTCCGCAGATGCGTGGGAAATTTCGCTCTCGATTGATTGAGAGCGTTGTGCGAGAAGTAACTGAGCTCTCATCCCGAGGAGTCAAGGAAATTAACTTGATTGCTCAGGATACGACACAGTACGGATACGATTTGTATGGTAAACGCAGATTGCCAGATTTACTGCGAGCATTGAATGAGGTGCCGGACATTGAGTGGATTCGGTTGCATTACGCATATCCAGGGTATTTTACTGATGAACTAATTGAAGCATTTCGCGACTTGCCAAAAGTGGTGAAGTATATTGATTTACCCTTGCAGCATTCAGAAGATCACATTTTACGCTCCATGCAACGCCCGGGCCATCAATTGCAGACACGTAAACTTATTTCTAAAATTCGTGAGAATATTCCCGAAGCGGTGATTCGCACGTCGATCATCGTGGGTTTTCCAGGGGAAACCGAAGCGGATTTTGATCAATTGAAACGATTCGTACAGGATCTGGCTTTTGATCATATCGGTGTGTTTACCTATTCGGCTGAAGAGGAGGCACCTTCTTCTCGCTTTCAGGATCAAGTGGATGATGCTGTAAAAGAACGTCGAGCCAATGAATTGATGGAAATTGCAAGATTAGTTGCTGCGAAGCGCTTAGAGCGTCATATTGGTCAAGTAATTCCTGTGTTGATTGAAGAAGAGAATGCGGATCAAGATGGGGAGTATGTGGGGCGTACCCCATTTGATGCAAGAGAAATTGATGGTGTAGTTCATGTGCTTGGTAAAGACCTGCAGGTAGGAAGCATTGTGCCGGTGCACATCACCCATTCTCTTGAATTCGATCTCGTCGGGGAGGTTATTTGAGTGAATTTGGCAAATCGAATCACGGTGGCAAGAGTCATTCTGGTTCCGTTTGTCATGATTTTCTTGCTAGTGCCTACTCCCGGGTGGGGATGGCAGATGGCAGGTGGTTGGATTTCTGGTGGTTCGCTGATTGCGACGATTATCTTTATTGTGGCATCCGCAACGGATACGTTAGATGGATATATCGCCAGAAAAAGGAATCTAATTACTAATTTCGGGAAATTCATGGATCCGCTGGCGGACAAATTGCTTGTATCTACCGCATTGATTTCGTTAGTCGCCATCAGTCGAGTGCCTGCGTGGATTGTCATTATCATGATTGGCCGCGAATTTGCGGTGACGGGGTTGCGTTCAGTGGCTTCTGCTGCGGGAACTGTGATCGCTGCTAGTTGGTTTGGAAAGTGGAAAACAGTTGCACAAATGGTGGCCATTGTATTGCTAATGCTCAATAACTTTCCGTTTACCTATATTAATTTCCCTATGGATCAAGTCATGCTCTACGTTGCTGCATTACTGACGTTGTTAAGTGGGTTTGATTATTTTTATAAAAATCGTCATGCCATACGTGCGGACGAGTGACTGCGGAGGTTGTTATGAATGCTGAATTTATTGCCGTAGGTACGGAGATAATTCTCGGTGATATCGCAAACTCGCATGCCCGTTATCTGTCAACGGAGTTTGCTAAATTGGGTATTGGCGTTTACTATCATACGGCAGTTGGCGACCATCTAGAACGCATAGTAAGCCAAATTAGGCAAGCTGTGGAACGCTCTCAGGTGATTGTGATCACAGGTGGGTTAGGCCCTACTGACGATGATCTGACGAGAACGGCTGTTGCTGACGCTTTTGGATTACCGCTTGTCTATGATGAAGAAGCATTTACGCGATTGATTGCGCCTTATTTTTTAAAATTAGGAAGACAATACTTAGCGGTTCATAAACGTCAGGCACAACGAATTGGTGATGCACAATTTTTACCGAATGATCGGGGGACAGCGCCCGGACAGTACTTGCAATGGCAGGGGCGACATCTGTTTTTGTTGCCAGGCCCACCGCTTGAAATGGAAGGGATGTTTGTCAATTCCGTCCGGCCAATTTTGGAAAATATTTCTGAAACGGGAACTATTATTAGTCGGGTGTTACATTTGTTTGGAATTGGCGAATCAGCAGCAGAGCATCAAGTGCTTGATCTATTGCAGGCGCAAACTAATCCTACCATTGCACCACTTGCAGGTGAGGGTGAAATGTTATTTCGCATCACAGCAAAGGCAGATAACAAAAGTCAGGCACTTGCTTTGATTGCACCTGTGGAAAAGGAAATAACCACTCGTTTGGGAAATTACATCTATGGTTATGATGAAGATACACTGCCTTTTGTAGTGTTGCAGCGGTTACTAGCAATGTGTGTCAAAGTAGGTATTGCTGAGAGTTGCACGGGTGGGTTGTTAACGTCAATGATCGTTGATCTGCCTGGCAGTTCTGACGTGCTTGCAGGGAGTATTGTTGCTTATCACAATCAAGTAAAAGTAGCTCAATTAGGTGTCAGTGAGGATGTTCTCTTGCGTGACGGTGCAGTGAGTGAAAAGACCGCTAGACAAATGGCAACTGGCGTGCGAAACGCTATGAGGTCTGAATTTGGCGTAAGCGTGACAGGAATTGCTGGACCTTCTGGAGGAACCGAGGATAAACCAGTTGGTTTAGTGTACGTGGCCGCAACAGACGGCTCTACCACTACGGTTGCAAAACATGTGTTTCCAGGCAATCGTACGCAGGTGAGAATAAGGGCAGCTAAGGCGGCGCTTAAATTATTACTGGATTTGTTAAATAATTTCGAGGTGAAAAAATGACGACATTTTTAGAATTTGGATTAAGCAAGAAACTTCAGGATGCCATTGATGAAATGGGTTATGAAGAGCCATCACCAATACAGGCGACATGTATTCCTTTGGTGATTGAGGGCAGGGACGTAATTGGACAGGCTCAGACGGGCACTGGCAAAACAGCTGCATTTGGTATCCCATTGGTGGAAAAAGCAACGACTGGGCGTCACGTCCAAGCGATCGTGCTGCTTCCTACCAGAGAATTGGCGATTCAGGTAGCCGGTGAAGTGCGTAAGATTTCTAAATTTAAGCGTATTAAAGTGCTTCCGATTTATGGTGGTCAATCGATTGGACATCAAATTCGCGCACTAGAGCAAGGTGTTCAATTGATTATTGGTACACCGGGTAGGGTGCTTGATCACTTGCGCAGAGGTACGCTTAAGCTAGATAAAGTACAATCGTTGGTGCTTGATGAGGCGGACGAAATGCTGGATATGGGTTTCATTGAAGATATTGAGACCATTTTGCAGGCGACGCCAAGTAATCGGCAAACGATGTTGTTTTCTGCAACTTTTCCTCCTGAAGTCAAACGGTTAGCGGTTCGTTACATGAATAATCCTGAGCACGTGCAGATGGTCAGTGGAGAAATGACTGTTCCGTTAACTGATCAGGTATTTTACAAAGTGCTGGAGCGAACCAAATTAGACAGTATGTGCCGAGTAATCGACAGCGAAGACGTATCGTTAGGCATCATTTTTTGCCGCACCAAACGCGGTGTGGATGAATTGACCGAAGCGCTGATCGGACGTGGCTACATGGCTGATGGTTTGCATGGTGATATGAGTCAAGCACAACGTGATCGCGTCATGAAACGGTTTCGCTCAGGAGATATTGAACTGCTTGTCGCTACAGATGTAGCAGCACGTGGGCTTGATGTAGGGAATGTAACCCATGTGTTCAACTATGATATTCCACAAGATACAGAGGCATATGTTCACCGCATTGGCAGAACAGGTCGAGCTGGCAAACGAGGGTTAGCAATTACGTTGGTGACCCCGCGTGAATTTAAGTTGCTAAAAACAATTGAGCGTGATACGAAGGCAACGATTGAAGGACGCGAATTACCTACGCTGGCTGATGTGGCAGAGCGTCAAGCTGATTTGTGGCGAGAACGCCTGCAAGTGGCAGTACAAGAGGGTGGACTTGCTCATTATAGGGCTGTATTAGGCTCACTTGTTGATGAAACTGATCCGGTTGATTTAGCGGCTGCTGCTTTGAAATTAGCTTCTGATGGTGACCTTGAAGTCAATAATTACGATCAGTATGAT
>DAIELO010000086.1 GCA_027341705.1 Caryophanales bacterium | reverse complement strand
TTTTACTCGTGCAAACTTGACGACCTTTTGGGATTGTTTGCGCCGAGCACGATGAGGTCCTTTTTTGATCGGACGTGTGCGATACGACTGATAAGCTACGACGATCACAACAATAACCAGTGAACCCAATAAAAATTCTAATAGCCATCGAATACCTGCTGACGATTGCACGATCAGTCCAATCACCACCAAGACCGTGATGATTCCAAAAACAAATTTGCGCATATTTCACCTACTCTTGCGAAGATGGTTAAAAGGCATCCCCCAAAATAGGGATGCCCTTTAACTAATTGATTTATAGCAATGGATTTTCATCCTTCGCTTTCAAACGCTCCCAACGACGTTCTATCTCATGTTGGAGTGACTGAAGTACTTCCGCATTCTCCGCTTTCAACAAATGCTTGGATTTTCCCATCATTCCCAGCCAATCTTCCAAGGGCACTCGCTCACCTTTATCCTCAGGATTATACGTGATGTGAGTCACTCCGTGTTCCACTTCATAAAGTGGAAAGAAACAGCTTTGTACTGCAGCACCAACAATTTTATTACCCGCGTCATCTGCTGCTTTCCAATTCAGTGGACAGGAAATCAAAATCTTGCCGTAAGCCATGCCTTCGTGTTGGGCGTACCATTGTGCCTTGGCACCTTTTCGTACCAAATCCATCGCATACGCCTCTACACCAGTAAAGACATAAGGTACATTCGCTGCTACCATCAATTGCGGCATATCTTTATGTTGGAAACTCTTGCCCGCTCTCCCTGGACCAACGCCTGACGTAGAAGTCATATGTCCAAGCGGCGTGGAATAGGACAACTGAGCCCCCGTGTTCATATACCCTTCATTGTCATACTCAAGAATAATCATCTTATGATTGCGCATGGCAGCACCAAGCGCGGAACCCATACCAATGTCCATGCCACCATCACCAGAAACCATGACGAATGTAGGATCTTCTGGCACATTGATTTCTCCTCGACGCTTCAGCTCAAAATACATTTCTAACGTACCTGAAAGAGTGGCTCCCCCATTTTGAAACAGATTGTGCAAGAAATTTACACGATGAGAAGTATAAGGATAGCCTGTCGTCGTCACTTGAGCGCAGCCTGTTTGGTAAAGCACGACCACGTCGCCCTCAATGCCTTTTAGAAAAGTCTCAATCCCAGGAAATATCCCGCATCCTGGACACGCACCGTGACCTGGTGCCACTCGTTTTGCCTTGCCAGTTAATGACCGCAAGGAGGGGACTTTGACTTTTAATTCACCTGTCGCTTCGTCTTGTGACACACTCACAAAACCCGTTGTTTCTTCCTTTGTCAGTGGTTCTAGTTTGACATGAGCCACTGATGCGTTCGGATCTCCAGGGTTCACACCATAATAATCAAAGCTAGGTACCTCTGCCCCCTCTAAAGAAGACAGGGCTAATTGAAACAGCGCTTCAGCATCATCTGGATAAAATTCTCTTCCACCTGTGCCGTATACGCGACACAGCACTTTTGCTTTTGAACCGATCTCCTGAAGCGCAGCCTGTACCTCATGCGTGAGATTGGCACCATGCGCCCCAAGTTCATCCGCACGCTCTGCCACAAGCACTACCTCGACATTGGTTAGCGCATCGGCAATCGCTTGTTTGGGGAAAGGTCGTAACAGATTGGGCGATACCACACCAACTGGAAGCCCCTTTTCTCGGAACTCATCTGTCACATCTTGGCTTGTTTGCGCAGCGGAATTTAATATGAAGAGCGCCACACGAGCACCATCCATTTTGTATACATCTACTTTTGGATAAAATCGCCCAGAAAGTTGAGCGTATTGCTCCGCAATCTCGTCGTAGACTTTATCGACTTGATACATGGCAAGCGAATGCTGATAACGACTATTGATTTGATCCGGATCATTCATGTATGGCCCCATCGTAATCGGGTGTTTCGGATCGAGTACATGATGATAATTACGCGGCATTGGCCCCACAAACTGCTGTACCACTTCTCGATGCTTAAAATAATGAACACGACGCTTTGAGTGGGATGTAAAAAAACCATCAGATGCCACTAACACAGGTAAACGAATCGCCGCATGTTCCGCTAATTTAAGTGCCATAATATTCATATCATAAACCGCTTGTGGATCACGAGCGAGTAAAATTGGCCAGCCGATATTTAACCCATGATACAGATCTGAATGATCGCCTCGAATATCAAGTGGACCTGTCACTGCCCGCGTCACGAGATTCATCACCATCGGTAAACGCGCTCCTGATTGTGCTGGCAGTTGTTCTAACATATAAAGAAAGCCTTGTGCAGAAGTGGCATTAAAGACGCGGCCCCCACCTGCTGTTGCACCAAAACAAATTCCGGCAGCACCGTGTTCTCCGTCAGCAGGGATCATCACAATATCATGCTCGCCCCGTGTTTTCATCTCATCAAGGTATTCTGCAATCTCCGTTGACGGCGTAATTGGAAAGTATCCCATCACATGGTAATTAATTTGAGCGGCTGCACGTGCCGCCATTTCATTGCCCGACCGAAAATCAACCACTTGTTCATTAAGTCCTTCTGGAATCTTCTCATGACCCTCATGCATCGCTTGTACCCCTGACTCTACAATCGCCATTTCCACTTCGCCTCCCACACATTCAACCTTGGTAAACCGGATAATGATGTTTTACCATCTGTTCTTCCGCATAGGTATCATTTTCCCTAAACTTTGAAAGTGCGTCAGTAGGACACACATCCACACATTTCAGACATCCTTTGCAATACTGATAGTCAACGCCCTGTAAATACATAAACGTCTTTCCTTTGTCATTGGTTTTGGGCGCAAAGACAAAACACATATCAGGGCAAGTTTGATCACAATTACCACAATGAATACACTCTTCCAAATTTAAAGCAGGTAAAAACCCTTGTCTCGAAGCACTAAGATCCTTCAAAATCGAATTTCCTGGTGTTTCAATCACGCCACCCATCGGTTGTGTTTTATAGCCCAATGGCGAAACAGAGCGGACAAAGGCCGTCGCAATCGTCCCAGGATCCGGCTCATACACTTTAGTCACCACTTCTGCATAGCCACGGTCAAAAGTGCGTACATTTGCTTCAGTAAGTCCAGGGTACTTACCCTGGAACGTGTCCCTAATCATTTCACGAACTGCTTCTGGATCCAGAATAGGTACTTCTCTACACAACGCACCCATCATGGCTGTGTTGACTCGCGTTTTTTCCTCAACTGCAATATCCATTGCATCAATGCACACGATCGTGCCAGTTTTTAATCCACTAAGCTTTCGTATTTCGTCCGGTGTTTTCGTTGTATTCACCACTAACACACCATTTGGTTTAAGTCCAGCAATGCAATTTTGAGTTTTAAATAGCGCCTCATGAAATACTCCCACCACATCAGGCTCTTCAATTGGATTAGCACCACGAATTATCACATTTGCTGGTGTCAATCTTACAAATGACTTAACCGGAGTCCCTTTTTTTTCAGAACCATATGACGCTGAATTAAAACCGTTTAATCCCATACGCAGCACGCCTGTTTCAGCTAACATCTTCCCGGCTAAATTCGCACCCAAACCGCCAATCGATTCCAGCCGAATCTCCGTACTGTTCTGCATTAATTCAGAATCTGTTGTTTTTTGTGCATTCATTGTTGTTCCCCTCCCTAGAGGCATAAACGAAAAATAAACAAACTGTATTATTAAAAAAATCCATCTGTTCTCATTCTGATTGTAAGCCGTTGCAACAAATTACGTCAAGTCTATTTTTAAATTGATACAGTCGAAAAAAAAACAAGCCCTGATCAAGGACTTGTTTTTCTAAAAGCAATGTTAGTTATACTGTTTGTTTGTATTCCCATTTCGCATTTTTCTTCAAGTTCGCTTTCGTAATTACCACATTTGCTAGCTGAACGAATTTTGGCACCTTTTTGCCTTCCACTTTATCCACTGCATACTCTACGGCTAATTGTCCCTCAAGCATCGGCTTTTGTGCAATCAGCGCAGAAATCAATCCTTGTTGCAAATCTTGCACTTCTGCTGGTTCTGCATCATATCCGACAATCTTCACTTGACCGAGTTTTCCAGATGCGCGTACCCCTTCTGCCGCCCCTGAAGCCGAAGTATCATCCGTTCCAAAAACACCTACTAGTTTACTAGAATAGCGAAGCAGCAGGTCTTGGGCTAACGTTTCAGCTTGCGTCGTTTGCTCATTGTCATATTCGATGACCACCGTCATTTTTGGAAATTTTTTATGAAGTTCATTGACAAATCCTTGGACACGAGCCTTATCTGTGGAAATTCCTGGGGATGGAGCAAGTACACCGACCACTCCCTTGCCATGTGCAAAATTCCCCAAGAAATCTGCCGCCGCAGCACCACCTTGATTGTTATTGGAAGTAATTCGTGATGTCAACAAACTAGTTTCCTTAATCGTAGAGTCCGCAGTAATCACAGGTATTTTGGCATTCACAGCATTTTTAATTGGTGGAATCATCGCGGTTAAATCTGTCGGGCACAAAATCAATGCATTAACTTTTCTCGATACCATTGCATTGACATAAGGGGTCTGTGTAGATGGACTATACGTTTCCGCCCCTTCGTACACCAGTGTCACTCCAAGTTTTTTCGCTGCCGCCTGCGCACCGGCATCCATGCTGATAAAAAATGGATCAGTAGTCATGCCAGGCACAAAACCAATGACGATTTTTTTGCTAGCTGTATGGTGGTGAACTGATTGTGCCATTGACACACCCGGCATCACCAGCGTTGCGGCCAAGCTAAGTGAGCTTAGTACAGCAAAAGTTTTTTTCATTATTGTATAACCCCCTGTTTAAATTTTTTGTTACCATCCGGAAAATTGCAAAGAAGCTGAAGATCATTATTTTAATACGCGGTGCCGATACCGCCGCTGATCAATATAAACGGCCAAAATAATGATGATTCCAATGGTCACTGTCTGCCAATACGGCTGTACACCCATAATCACAAGGCCAGACACCAACACAGAAATTATCAACGCTCCGACAGTGGATCCAAAGATAGTTCCCCGCCCGCCGAATAGGCTAGCGCCTCCAATCACAACAGCTGCGATCGCATTTAGTTCGTCATTCGTCCCTTCAAGAGGACTTCCTGTAGCGATGCGAGCGACGACAATCATGCCCGCCAATCCGCTGAGTAACCCGGAAAGTGTATAAATTTTAAATAAATGATATTTCACATTCACGCCTGATCGCCTTGTCCCCTCAGCATTACTTCCAATTGCGTAAGTGTATTTTCCAAATCTAGTTTTTCGCAAATAATACCAAGCAATGATCATTACAATAATAGTAATTAACACTGGTACTCCCAAAAAATTAAATAATACCGAATCTCCCACCGTAGATAGCTCTACTGGTAAATTGACAATATCGGTGCCGTTCGTGATTAAAAACGTCAATCCCGTTGCAATGCCAAGCATTCCTAATGTCGCAATAAATGGGGTGACTTCCAGCACGGTCACTACCAGTCCGTTGATTGCCCCAAAAACAACTCCAGTAAGCAGTCCTGCAAGTAGCCCTGACCAAAGCGCCACCATGTCGCCATGCCCCATTAGGCTTTGCATGACGTCTGCC
>DAIELO010000085.1 GCA_027341705.1 Caryophanales bacterium | reverse complement strand
GATGGGCGTACGCGCCCTCGGCATCCCAACTAATGGCAATGCAGGTGCAGCTTGGTCGCTTTATGCCGCCAGAGCAGGTATTGATATTACGGTAGTAATGCCAAAATCAGCACCTATTACCCCTCAAAAAGAGTGCCTAATTGCAGGTGCCGATTTATATGTGATTGATGGCACAATTGCTGATGCGGGTAAAACTCTTCCTCAATTAGTAAAGTCCAAAACTTGGTACGACGTGTCAACCCTCAAGGAGCCTTATCGCTTAGAAGGTAAAAAGACAATGGGATTTGAAATTGCAGAACAATTTGATTGGTCCATCCCAGACGTAATCGTCTACCCAACAGGCGGTGGGGCCGGCGTTATCGGTATCTACAAGGCATTAAGTGAACTACAGGAGCTCGGTTGGTTAGAGCGCCGCATGCCTCGTTTTGTCATTGTGCAGGCATCAGGTTGCGCCCCGCTTGTTCGTGCCTTTGAAAATGGCGATCGCACTTCCGTTGAATGGCAAGACCCACATACTATCGCATTTGGCATGCGCGTTCCGAAAGCATTTGGCGATTTTCTCATCTTAGATGTGTTGAGGAATACCGACGGCATTGCCATCAGTGTCGATGATGAACAAATTCATGCAGAACGACAAAGCGTAGTTCGCAAAGATGGCCTACACACCAGTCCCGAAGGAGCGGCAGGAATTGCCGGTGTGCGCAAATTGCGCGAGCAAGGTTGGATTCGTCCAGATGAAACTGTATTAGTAATGAACACTGGATCCGGTTTAAAATACACAGATCAAATTACTGCAGCGCCTAAGACATTCGCATTTCAGGGGGATTTATTGTGAGTGCAACAGTCAAAAGCAGTTTTATTAACGGAGAGTGGCTCACTAAAACAGTAGATGATGACGCTTTAATCCAAATTAGAAATCCATGGAATGATGAAATCGTCTTTACCTATGCAGAAGCTGATCACAACGAAATTAACGAAGCCATACAGGTAGCACAAGCAGCTGCGGCACACGAATTAACGCCACGCACGAGGGCAAACATACTATCAAGAGCATCCGAACTGCTTGCACAACGTCATGAAGAAGCGGCTCGTCTGCTCACGTTAGAGACAGGCAAACCAATTCGTGATGCTCGTTTAGAAGTGGGCCGAGCTATCGCGAATTACAAGGCAGCATCGGAAGAAGCGGCTCGCCAACATGGATTCACAGAAGAACAAGATTCCGTGGATGGAGAGCGGATTATCAGCATGACGGTCAAGGAACCATTGGGAGTGATCTGTGCCATTACCCCATTTAATTTTCCTTTTAATATTACCTCGCTTAAAATTGGGCCTGCCTTGGCCGCAGGTAATGCTGTCATATTAAAACCAGCCGATGCTACACCCGCAACAGGTGCCTTCATCGTCGAACTGATGATGGATGCTGGTTTACCTAAGGGATACCTGAATTTAGTTTACGGCGGAGCCAGTGTTGGTCAAGCGTTAGTTGCAGACCCTCGCATCGCCCTTTATACCTTTACCGGCAGCGTCACTGTCGGTGAAGACATCAAGGCGAATTCGGGTCTGCGCCCCGTCATTCTGGAGTTAGGCTCCAATGCTCCCAACATCGTTCACCATGATGCAGATCTTACTACCACAGTAGAAGCATTGGTGAAAGCTGCTTTTTCCTTTGCTGGACAAGTCTGTGTGTCAGCCCAACGGATCTTTGTACATCAAGACATACTTGATTCTTTTTTGGAGCACTTCATGGCACGTGTAAAAAAACTACAACTGGGTGACCCAATGGATGATGCTACAGAGGTAGGCCCACTGATTAGCACCAACGCTGCTTTGCGCATTGAACGTTGGGTGAGTGAAGCCGTTACGCAGGGAGCGGTAGCGCTCTCAGGGGGAGCCAGGGAGGGTAAGCTAATGCCACCCATCGTACTTACTCAAGTCAAGCCTGATATGGACGTAATGAGCAAGGAACTATTTGGCCCCGTCGTCAATATTTTATCTTATCAAACAGTGAATGAAGTAATCGAGAAATGCAATGACAGTGATTTCGGCTTACAAGCTGGCGTATTTACCAATGATTTGCAAACTGCTTTTGCCATCGCGCATGGACTGAAAATAGGCAGTGTCAATATCAATCAATCTTCTACCGCGCGCCCTGACACCATGCCTTACGGAGGCATCAAAAGCAGTGGCATCGGCAAGGAAGGATCTCGCGCTTCCATCGATTACATGAGCCACACCAAAGTAATTACTATTCGCCATAAATTGTATTAATGTTTCAGTTAAGAAAGGATGCGCGATAATGAGCATTGTCCAAGATGACACCTCCCCCTCAATCGAGGAATTACAAACAGCTGACCGCCATCATGTGTGGCATTCTTTTGGTCCAACAGAAAATGATGCGTGGATGGTAGAGAGCGCGCAAGGAGTATTCGTACAAGATGTGCAAGGCAATCGTTATCTTGACGCGATGTCAGGTCTTTGGTGTGTGAACGCCGGATATGGTCATGAGCGGATAGCCAAAAAAGCATACGAACAAATGGTACAGTTATCCTACGCTCCGATGACCGCTGCACACATTCCTGGTGCGAAATTGGCTGAAAAACTTAATGAACTATTAGATTTTCCCTACCGCATTTTTTATGCAAACAGTGGTTCTGAAGCGAATGAAACAGCATTTAAAATGGCTAGGCAATACCACTTTCTAAAAGGTCAATCGACGAAATTTAAGATTATCTCCCGTTATCGCGCCTATCACGGCTCTACAATGGGCGCACTCTCAGCTACTGGCCAACAACAGCGCAAATACGGCTACGAACCATTGATGCCGGGCTTTATTCACGTCCATCCTCCTGATCCCTATCGCGACCGTGCAGAAAATCAGCTTGAGGCATATGGGGAAAAATTAGCGCACGATCTTGAGAAAACGATTCTTTGGGAAGGCCCAGAGACAATTGCTGCCATGATTATGGAACCGTTTATCACTGGTGGTGGCGTATTAATCCCGCCGCCAAACTACATGCCGCTGGTAGCTGAAATATGTAGAAAATACGATATTCTGCTGATTTCAGACGAGGTCATCAACGGCTTTGGACGCACAGGGAAAAACTTTGGATTTCAGCACAGCCATATTACCCCTGACTTCGTGACCATGGCAAAAGGGATCACCAGCGCCTACCTGCCACTTTCCGCTGTCGCGGTTCGACCTGAAATTTACGAAGTGTTTGTTGCGGCAGAAGGGGAATATTCGAGATTTCGCCATGTCAACACCTTCGGCGGTCATCCCGTCAGTTGTGCCGCTGCGCTTGAAAATCTCGCGATATTTGATGAACTTGATCTTGTCAAACGTTCACAAGAACTAGGCTATTTGTTGCTTCAAAATTTGAACGAATTAAAAACATTACCTATCGTCGGTGACGTGCGCGGAATTGGGCTTTTGGCTGGCATCGAACTTGTATCCAACCAAGAGACGCGCGACCCACTCCCTTCTTTGCAGATGGTTCAAATTATCGCAGCATGTAAAAATGCAGGCGTAATTATTGGTCGTAATGGAGATACTGTGGCTGGCTTAAACAACGTGCTTACCATAGCACCACCCCTCATCACCAACGAAGAACAGATCATGACCATAAAAAATGCAGTAAGGTCAGCGATCGAAGCCATCGTATAAATAGCATTGGAATTTGCTAATTGGATAGTTTTATACTTTATTTGTTTTGAATTTACCTTTACAATACACAGGGAGGTTGATCAAAATTGTTTCGTGACATCTGCAAAGGCAAAATTCATCGCGCTACCGTAACAGAAGCCAGACTCGACTACGTTGGGAGTATCACAATTGATCGTGCGCTAATGGATGCGATTAATTTACGACCATACGAAATGGTGCAGGTAACCAATGTCGCAAATGCAGCATTGTGGAGGACGTATGCGATTCCTGCTGAAGCTGGATCTGGTACCATCTGCCTTAACGGCCCACCGGCACGTCTATTCCAACCCACTGATTTGGTGATCATATTATCTCTTGCCTCGGTAACTGATGAGGAATATGAGAAAACCATCGCCAATGTGGTACATGTTGATGAAAAAAATAAAATAACAACCATTGAATCCCATCCATTGTGGGAACTATAATGCTTGATTTATCACAGGCTGGATATCCATACATCCAGCCTTATTTTTGTAGCGATTAATTGCTGGTAGCACCATTTAAGATTTGTTCCGCTAATCGGTACAAAACAGAAGGACTCACCACTTCTTGTCTACCAAGTACTGGATGAATCGTATACGCTTGCGCAATCCATCGACGACCACTAACTTTGCGCAATCCCATAGCTGTAAAAACAATTCCTTCCATCTCGATTTCAATAGGAAATTTCGGTATTTCCATCTTCCCACTTCCTTCTAATTCTACATCTCTATTGTCATTGGAATTATGCAAAAAATCAACCAGTACTAAATTATATTGCAAACGTACACAATTACAAATAAGACTTAATTTTCAAACATACGCAGTTGCTATAAAGATGAGTTAAAATGATAAATGGATGATGTGAGTCATTAATTGTTTCGCTGCAAGACTTCAAACAAAGGTGGCTTTTTAGTTGAAAACAGACATCGAAATTGCGCAATCTGCACATCTTATTCCCATCAAGACAATCGCGCAGAACCTTGGACTTTCAGAAGATGAGTGGATCCCTTACGGACATTTCAAGGCAAAAGTAGATCTTAAAGTGTTACAAAAATTAAAAGACAAACCTGACGGCAATCTTGTCCTTGTGACGGCAATGAGCCCCACACCAGCTGGGGAAGGTAAATCCACCGTCACGGTTGGCCTTTCACAAGCGATGAACAAGATCGGCGTCCATGCCATCGCCGCATTGCGCGAACCTTCACTAGGCCCCAATTTCGGCCTGAAAGGAGGCGCAGCGGGTGGTGGCAATGCCCAAGTGGTCCCGATGGAAGAAATCAATTTGCATTTTACAGGAGACTTTCACGCCATCACGTCCGCTCATAATTTACTGGCCGCATTGATTGACAATCATCTGTACCAAGGAAATTCTTTACACCTCAACCCAGACCGTATCACTTGGCGACGCGTGCTAGACATCAATGACCGTGCATTAAGGCAAATCGTTATCGGTCTTGGTGGCAACAACAATGGCGTTACCCGAGAAACGGGTTTTGACATTACAGTCGCTTCCGAAATCATGGCGATCATGTGCCTTGTAGAAAATGTAGAAGAATTAAAAGAAGCGTTAGCTAACATACTCATCGGATATACAGATGAGCACACACCCGTTTATGTAAGAGATTTGGGTGCGCAGGGTGCAATGACCGCTCTGCTCAAAGATGTGATCCACCCTAATTTAGTGCAAACAACAGAGAACACACCGGCCTTCATCCACGGCGGTCCCTTTGCTAACATCGCTCACGGATGCAACAGCATCACAGCCACTAAAATGGCATTAAAACTTGGCGACGTAGTGATTACCGAAGCAGGTTTCGGGTCTGATCTGGGAGCAGAAAAATTCTTTGACATCAAATGTCGAAAAGGCAGCTTGAGCCCCGCAGCAGTGGTCATCGTATCCACCATACGTGCACTCAAATATCATGGTGGTGTCCCCAA
>DAIELO010000084.1 GCA_027341705.1 Caryophanales bacterium | reverse complement strand
CGACCAATTCTTTCATGACAAACGGCTTAAATAGTTCCAGTGCCATTTCCTTTGGTAAACCACATTGGAACATTTTCAATTCAGGACCGACGACAATAACCGAGCGGCCAGAATAGTCGACGCGTTTACCAAGTAAGTTTTGACGGAACCTTCCCTGTTTGCCCTTTAGCATATGAGAAAGTGATTTCAGCGGTCGGTTGCCAGGCCCTGTGACCGGACGCCCACGACGACCATTGTCAATTAAGGCATCTACCGCTTCTTGAAGCATGCGCTTCTCGTTTTGCACAATAATGTCTGGCGCTCCAAGATCAAGCAACCGTTTCAGACGATTATTGCGATTGATCACACGACGATATAAGTCATTCAAGTCTGAAGTGGCAAAACGCCCACCATCCAGTTGAACCATTGGACGCAAATCAGGCGGGATCACCGGTAGTACATCAAGAATCATCCAACTCGGTTCATTACCCGATTGTTTAAATGCATCGATGACCTCAAGCCGTTTAATTGCACGATTTCTGCGCTGTCCTTGGACAGTTCTTAACTCTTCGCGCAGCGTCTCAATTTCCTTATCAAGGTCGATATCAAGCAGTAATTTTTTGATCGATTCCGCACCCATGCCCGCTTCAAAAGCAAGACCATACTTTTCCCGATAACTGCGGTACTCTTTTTCAGAAAGTAATTGCTTCTTCTCGAGTGGCGTATCCCCTGGCTCTGTCACGACATAAGAAGCAAAATAAATCACTTCTTCTAGTGAACGCGGTGACATATCGAGAACTAGTCCCATTCGACTAGGAATACCCTTGAAATACCAAATGTGCGAAACAGGGGCCGCGAGTTCAATGTGCCCCATGCGTTCACGGCGCACTTTTGAACGCGTGACTTCAACGCCACAACGATCACAAACAACGCCTTTATAACGAACTCGTTTGTACTTACCACAATGACACTCCCAGTCACGGGTAGGTCCAAAGATCTTTTCGCAAAAGAGCCCTTCTTTTTCGGGTTTCAGCGTACGATAATTAATCGTTTCTGGTTTTTTAACTTCTCCGTGCGACCATGAGCGAATCATGTCAGGTGAAGCCAACCCGATTTTCATATACTCAAAATTATTGACGTCCAGCAAAGGGTTCCCTCCCTCAATTGATCAGGTTCCTTACACCGCATGCGCGCGATTAATCATCCCCGATTTCTCGCATCTCCAGACTGAAAGTCAACTTATCTCTCACATCATCATCGTCGTCTGATTCTCGCATCGTAATTTCTCGTTCATCTTCGTTCAATATTTTCACATTAAGACCAAGACTTTGCAATTCCTTGATCAACACTTTAAATGATTCAGGTACGCCTGGTTCTGGTACGTTTTCTCCTTTGACAATCGCTTCATAGGTCTTAACACGACCCACCACATCATCGGATTTAACGGTTAATATTTCTTGCAGCGTATATGCCGCCCCGTACGCTTCAAGCGCCCACACTTCCATTTCACCAAAGCGTTGTCCACCAAATTGCGCCTTGCCGCCTAGCGGTTGTTGCGTCACTAATGAGTAAGGTCCTGTCGAGCGGGCGTGAATCTTATCATCCACCAAGTGAGCCAGTTTAAGCATGTACACATAACCCACCGTCACGCGACCATCAAAGCGTTCTCCGCTGCGACCATCGTACAAAATGGCCTTGCCATCGCGATCGAGTCCCGCCTCTTCTAACGCGTCAAACACATCTAACTCGTGAGCTCCATCAAATACTGGTGTGGCCACGTGAATGCCAAGCGCGTGCGCCGCCATGCCAAGGTGAGTTTCGAGCACTTGCCCAATATTCATCCGAGAAGGTACGCCCAAAGGATTCAAAACAATCTGCACAGGTGTGCCATCTGGTAAAAACGGCATATCCTCCACCGGCATGATGCGTGCGACGACACCTTTGTTACCATGGCGTCCCGCCATTTTGTCGCCCTCGGAAATCTTACGCTTTTGTGCCACGTACACACGTACCAATTGATTGACGCCCGGTGGCAACTCGTCACCATTTTCGCGAGTAAACACCTTCACGTCCACCACAATACCTGCGCCGCCATTTGGCACGCGTAACGATGTGTCGCGAACTTCACGAGCTTTTTCACCAAAAATAGCGTGCAATAATCGCTCTTCAGCCGTTAGTTCCGTCATGCCTTTTGGTGTTACCTTGCCCACCAGAATATCCCCTGCAACAATTTCAGCACCGATGCGGATAATTCCACGATCATCCAAGTTGCGTAGTGCATCTTCACCAACGTTTGGAATATCACGCGTAATTTCTTCTGGGCCAAGCTTGGTATCACGAGCCTCACACTCATATTCCTCAATGTGAATGGAAGTATAAATATCTTCTTTCACTACGTCTTCGCTTAGCAAAATAGCATCTTCGTAGTTGTAACCTTCCCAAGTCATAAATGCGACAAGCACGTTACGACCAAGTGCCAGTTCGCCTTTTTCTGTAGAAGGCCCATCAGCAATGATGTCACCTTTTTTAACAAAATCACCGTGTTTGACTAAAGGGCGTTGATTGATGCATGTCCCTTGATTAGAGCGCATAAACTTGGCTACTTTGTAGCGATCAACATCGCCTTTCACAGCAACGCCGTCCACAGCGCCCTCCACGCGCACTCGAATTTCCGAGGCCGTGACTCGTTCAACTACACCAGAATGTTTGGCGATAATGACCACGCCAGAATCCTTCGCCGCTTTATATTCCATACCCGTCCCCACAAATGGTGCCTCAGTCACAAGTAAGGGCACAGCTTGACGTTGCATGTTCGAACCCATTAAAGCGCGGTTCGCATCGTCATTTTCCAAAAAAGGAATCAAGGCTGTCGCTACCGATACGACTTGTTTAGGTGACACATCGATATAATCCACACGCTCTGCAGGCATGGACAAAATTTCTTCTTTAAAACGAACCACTTGTTCTAGTTCCGCAAACTGTTGATTAGGTGTCAATTTGACGCTCGCTTGCCCGATAATATAATTATCTTCTTCATCAGCCGTCAAATAATCGATCTGCTCAGTAACCGTTGCGGTCTCTGCATTCACTCTGCGATAAGGCGTCTCAATAAATCCATAATCATTCACTCGCGCAAACGTAGACAAACTATTAATCAACCCGATATTTGGACCTTCAGGCGTCTCAATCGGACAAATTCGACCATAGTGAGAATGGTGAACGTCTCGCACTTCAAACCCTGCGCGTTCTCTAGTGAGTCCGCCAGGCCCCAATGCAGAAAGCCTTCTTTTATGAGTAAGTTCAGCTAATGGATTGGTTTGATCCATAAATTGCGACAACTGACTGGATCCAAAGAATTCCTTGATCGCAGCAATTACCGGACGGATATTGATCAAGCCTTGCGGTGTAATCGCATTGGCATCCTGAATCGACATCCGCTCTCTGACTACCCGTTCCATTCTAGATAGCCCAATACGAAATTGGTTTTGCAAAAGTTCACCGACAGAGCGCAGACGACGATTGCCTAAATGATCAATGTCGTCCGTAATGCCTACCCCATGGAGCAAATTAAGAAAATAACTGATGGAAGCAAGGATATCCGATGGCAACACGTGCTTCACTGACTTGTCAATTCCGCCATTGCCAATCGCCTTGATCATTTTGCCTTCTTCTTTTTGGCTGTAAATCAGAATCTCCTGCACACGAACAGAAGGATCATCAGTCAATCCAGCATTCGAACGGTAGGTATGCGATTTTAAGCCTTTTTCCAAGCTCGGTGTCAACTTGTCCAGCAAGCGACGATCAATCAATTGACCCGCCTCTGCCAACACTTCACCCGTATCACCATCGACTAACGTTTCAGCCAGTCGTTGATTTAACAAGCGATTTTTTAAATGTAATTTTTTGTTTATTTTATAGCGACCTACAGCCGCAAGGTCATAACGTTTGGGATCAAAAAAACGGGAAGCTAACAGATTCCTAGCATTTTCTATAGTTGGTGGTTCCCCCGGTCGCAGGCGTTCATAAATCTCGATTAATGCCCGCTCCGTAGAATCCGTGTTGTCTTTTTCAAGTGTATTGCGAAGGTACTCATCTTCACCGAACAGTGAGATGATCTCCGCATCGGTAGAAAAACCAATAGCGCGGAGCAATACCGTTGCAGGAATTTTCCTAGTGCGATCTATGCGAACATAAATAATGTCTTTGGCGTCCGTCTCAAGTTCCAACCATGCTCCGCGATTCGGAATCACAGTGGCACTGAACGTTTGTTTGCCATTCTTATCGATCTTTGTGTTAAAATACACACTAGGCGATCGCACCAACTGGCTGACAATGACGCGTTCCGCCCCATTAATGATAAACGTGCCAGTTTCCGTCATGAGCGGAAAATCGCCCATAAATACTTCCTGTTCCTTCACTTCTCCGGTTTCCTTGTTGATCAGGCGAACTTTTACTCGCAATGGTGCAGCAAAAGTAACATCCCGCTCCTTGGATTCATCCACATCATACTTGGGATCACCCAAGCTATAATCGATGAACTCAAGCACCAGATTCCCAGTGAAATCCTGAATCGGTGAAATATCAGCAAACAATTCACGCAAACCTTCGCGCAAAAACCATTGGTACGATTTCTGCTGAATTTCAATCAAATTCGGTAGTTCCAATACCTCTGAAACTCGGGAGTACGTCCGGCGTTCCCTGCGGCCATACCTTTCCACGTGTCCCTGCAAATCGGTCACCCCTCATGCCAAATCGCTGCCTAATCAAAAAAGAAAACGAAGACAAACGAACCCCTTAGAGCTCATTTCTCCTCTAAAAACAAAGTACGATATCCTTTTATTGCCATATGAAAAGCGAAATATTCATTCGTGGAGCATAAACCCCCAAATTAATCTTTCACATCTTATTACAATAACACCTTATCAGTACCACGTCAATTGGATATATGCTATTTTTTACATTCATAAACTCGATATCCTTTTTCCTTCGCGATTATCTTTACCTCAAAACCTATTTCACGAAGATAACTTTCACTTGATGCCGCACCTTGTTTTTTCTGGATCACCACATAAAACAGACCACCATTTCGCAAGTGCTCTTTGGCATTTTCATATAGGCGATACACTACTGATTTTCCTGCTCGAATTGGTGGATTAAGTGTAATCATATCAAATGTCACGTCGCTAGGAATGGCATCAAATCCATCACTTTGCAACACCTGAACACGATCATGTACCTTGTTTGCAACGGAATTGCGCATCGCAAGTTCCACGGCACGCGCATTGATATCTGACATCCACACTTTCAAGTCCGGCGTGGAGACAGCCATCGCAATACCGACCGCCCCATATCCACACCCCAAATCCAGCATCGTTCCGGCACTCATGGTTGGCAAACTCGCAATTAACAAACGCGAACCCGCATCAATCTCCCGGCGACTAAACACCCCGTGATCCGTATAGAATAACAGTGCATGTCCACGTAATGAAACGTGAAACGAACTCGGATTAGAAAGGCTCGCTGGTTGTTGACTGTAATAATGATCATTCATTTTTATTCACCATCACAAAAGGGAGGAGCTCATGCTGAGTCTCCTCCCTCGAAGTTAATAGAATCCGAACCACTACTTAATTTCTACTTCGCCGCCTGCTTCAACAATTTT
>DAIELO010000083.1 GCA_027341705.1 Caryophanales bacterium | reverse complement strand
ATCTGAGAATCATGAGAGAGATGGAACTAACAGATGATGAGTATCTGGATTTTGCACGGATGCATTCAAGTGTCGTGTTGCCGTCAAAAACCAGGATTAATCCGTATTATGTGGGGTTGAAAATGTGGGAAGACATCGAGCGTCGATACCCGAATTCGGACAAAATTTTCGAGGTGCGTGCCACAGAATCGGATGCTTCATTTTTGCGCAACTATTTGACCAAAGAACTTGTCGAAGAATTGGATTTGTATCTATATCAAAAAGTGGGAAATGAGTGGCGTGTTGTCGATACAAATTTTGATAAAATTCGCGACATGCTTTGGCAATCTCGTACGAATGGCGGATATCCGGTGATTTATGTGCAGACAGATTACGACCAATTATCTGGTGAATTGTATCTATGGCACGCCTTTGAAGGCGTCGAACTAGACACTAAGTATACGGAGAAGGCGTTGCCCCATGTCCAGCGGTTATGGGGACGAACCGTCCATTTAGAAACGCAAGTGGATGGTCGGGCGGTGCTTTTTAGTTGTGACGGAAAAAAAGTCAGTCGTCGCTTTCTAGGATGAGTTTGTGCTGGCGCGTCAACGTCTATTCCTAGGCGTTGGCGCAAAGTAAATTTAGTGTTTGTGTTGTTTGTAAAAATGGGCAAGCGCAGTGGCGATAAGTTGATCATTGCCATCGTACACATCAGTACGAAAAACAATGATGACATGGCTATTTTGGATGACATGAACCTTAGCTAACAATTCATCGTGTTCCCCAGGTTTAATAAAGTCTACTGTGATATTTAAAGTAAATGCGCGTTCCACAGTTTGGTCGATCAGAAAAGCGGTCTCGGCCATTGCGGTGTCAATAAATGCGGTCATCATTCCTCCGTGCAGAATGCCATAACGATTAAGCAATTCATCAGAAATAGTCATAGCATAGGAAAATGTGTTATTTTCCTCATTTACCGCCTTAAATCGCATAATTTCTTGTACAAAAGCCAAAGGGTGATGATAGGTCGCTTTTTTGGCTTTGATTAGCCGTAAAATATCCTGAAGTTCGTCTTCAGGTAAGTTTTCTAATTCGGACATAATTTCATTTAGCAATGCTATCCCTCCAATGCGACACGATACAATAAATAATTTTCAATTAATAATATTATACTGTCTCACAACCGTCAATTTTTATTGTTTTCAATTTGATAATAATTTGTATATAGTTAACCAATAAACTTGAGCGCGGCATTGGCTGTGCAGAGGAGTAAATTTACTTGATGCGTCATCAATTTCGCACGTTGATTTTGCAAAGTTTATTTATCGCAGGGTTATTAACTGTGTTGGGTCGTATTACCTATGTGCAAATCCATGATCGCTTTATTGGTTCCTTGGAGAAAGAAGATTGGCAGGAGTTGTCTACCATTACACCAGTGCGTGGGACTATTTATGATGCATTAGGTGATCGTTTGGCTTTTTCTGTACCGAAATATGACATGGACATCAACTTGCCAGCTATTCAAGCACTTGGAAGGTCGAGAGTGCAGAAATTGGCGCAAGCATTGGCCAACATTACTCACGGTTCTTTTGCAACTATTAATCAGCAGTTATGGCGCACCAATGTACCTTGGCTGCGATTTTTTCCTTACATGGTACATGTGAACTGGCAAACAGAACAAGCAATTTTAAAATTATTTTCCAAATACAGTCTTAGCCAAGCGATCAATCCGTATCGAGTTTACGCACGGGTGTACCCGGATGGGGCGTTTGCGTCTCATGTCATTGGCTTTGTGGATCAAACTCAAACGGGCGCGGCTGGTATTGAACTGGAATACAACCACTATCTTGCTGGCAAAGCGGGCATGAAATCATATACGAAAGATCTTTTTGGCTATCCAATTCCTTATTATCAGCAAAAATCTGTCCCTGCAAAGAATGGGGACAATGTGGTATTAACTCTCAATCCAGTGATTCAACAGTATGCGGAACAGGCGCTAAAAACCATTGAGCAACGGTTTACGCCCGCGCACGCTGCGATCATCGTTTCCAATCCCAATACCGGTGGGATTTTGGCGATGGCAGCGTTGCCTCATTTTAATCCGAATACGTACTGGAATTACCCTGCCGCCACGCTCAATACAAACTGGGCGATCTCGGATCCGTTCGAACCTGGCAGCACATTTAAGATCGTGACGTTAACGGGGGCGCTCGCTACGCATTCGATTACCCTCCAGCACACGTATATGTCGGGGGTCGACTATGTGAATGGGGTGCCTATCCGTGACTGGAATTTGTGGGGATGGGGACGAATCAGTTATCGCATGGCCATGATTTATTCCAGCAACACGGGGTTTATTCACATTGGACAAGCAGAGGGGGTACACAACCTTTACCACTACATTCACTTGTACGGGATGGATCGTCCGACCGGTATTGATCTGCCGGGAGAAGGGTCTTCTATTTTATTTCCAGAACAAAATCTAAACCCTGTGGATTTTGCCACCATGACCTTTGGTCAAGGCCTCGCAGTGACGCCCATTCAACAAATTGCAGAAGTGGATGCGGTGGCTAACGGTGGAAAATTGCTGCAACCATATCTCGTGCAAAAAATCATTACGCCAGCGGGCAAGGTGCTTTTTGATCACCATGTGAAAGTAGTCCGGCAGGTGGCTCCTCCCTCCATCATGCATCAGGTGACCAAACTGATGGTGCAAGATGTGGCTGACAATCCATATGAGGTGAATTCGTACATTCCAGGATATAATATTGCCGGCAAAACGGGAACGGCACAGGTTCCGAATCCGAACGGAGGCGGTTATTTGCCTCACATGTACAACCTCTCTTTCATCGCGTTTGCGCCAGCCTATCACCCACAACTGGCCATCTATGTGACCGTTAATGAACCCCACAACACCCTCCAGTACGGTAACAGCGTCTCTTCCCCTGCCGCTCGTTTTGTACTCAAACGGGCGCTTGCATATCTTCAGGTGAAACCACACACGAAAGCTGGGACGCTGCCTAATGAATATTTCCTAGACCCGTATGTATGGAATTCTCTTTACCAATTCAACGCCCCTTCATCCATCCAACAACAATACATTTCGATGCCTAATCTCACCAATCAATCGCTGGCCAATGCTACCACCATTTTGAATCGGGATCATCTCCGTGTGCATATTGCTAGTCCGAATGGACGTGTGTTATGGCAATGGCCTGCCGCAGGTCATCTGGTGACGCCTTCTATTCCAGTCTCACTTGTGACTACACAAAATTTCTCTCCTCACGGAACAGTGGTCACACCTGATTTTATCGGGTTATCCTTGAAAGTGGTGATAGACGAGGCTCGCGTGCTCGGTTTGCAGATTCATGCGATCGGGGATGGGTATGCAAGTAGTCAGGAGACTCCGGCATTTACAAAGGTGGCTAGTGGTAGCGTGATCGTTGTGCACTTTACTCCCTAACAGACAGGTAATATATGATATTATTTTTTTATCACATTTAACGATTTTACGAACATAGTCTAAAAGGACTGGTGTTATAGTCTATAATAGTCATATGATTGAGGAGCGGGTTAATCATGACGGAAAATTAGTTCTGCGAAGGAGTGGTGGTTAACATGATCAATACGTCAAACGCATGGCCCAATTATTATGCAGGGGTGCTTTGGCTCGTCGTTTTTATCGGCTTTGTGGTGGCAAGGTATCCGCATCATCACAAGGGGGGCAAGCAATGAACTGGACGACTGTTGTGCGCAAAAAGCTGTCTGAACAGTGGACTTGGGACAATTTGTTGCCATCTGAGCAACCTGTGTATGTTTCCTCACTAGTATACAGTTTTGGGGTATTTACGTTGAGTGCACTTTTAGTTGTGATTGTGTCGGGAATTGTCATGGCATCAAAAGGGGCATTATGGTATCAGACGTCTCAGTTAGGCTTCTTTTTTAGAAACGTCCATTTTTGGGGAGTGCAGGCTTTCTTTTTTTTCATGACCATGCATCTGGTCGGGCAGTTTTTTATGGGTTCATGGCGCGAGGGACGTGCCTTGACATGGGTGTTGGGGGTGCTGTCTTTTGGGCTCTCCGTGATCACCGCATTTACTGGCTACTTATCAAGGGGTGATTTCTTTTCGCAATGGAACCAGGTTCAGGCAAAAGACGCTTTTAACGGGGCGGGGTTGGACGGGTTTTTAAACATTTTGAATAACGGTCAAGTGTATGGGCTTCATATTGCGGTGTTGCCAATGATTTTGCTTTTGCTGGTGGGATGGCACCTGCTGCAAGTGCGCAGGTTGGGTGTGGTACCTCCTTACTCGGAAAAAAACAATCATTCAGGAGGGGATGACACTGATGAAAGTGGTGTATAGAGACCCTCAATCTTTCCCGCAAAAGGACTTTGATTTGATCAAAGAAGGCACCGTGAGTTTACTCATTGTGGTGATCTTGATCGTGGTCGTCTCGCTGGTGTGGAAAGCGCCTTATAGCCCAGCTATCACGAATCAGCAGATTGCGAGAAGCAATCCGATACTGATGGAGCAAACAGCGCTCAATGATCTTGATGGTCAAAGTGCCATGGCTACTTATGGACCGCCTTATAACCATGGCTGGAAGGGCAACATCACTTCTGCCCAAGCGATTGGTGTGCTGAATCCGGAAGCTTGGTGGGGCACCCCCTATCAAGTGATCCCTTACGCGGCAGATGTGATGACACCGTTGCAAATGCTGGCGACCGCTTCTGGCAATGGGCATCTGCAACAGGCGCTGCATGCTTATGCTTCCGCCTCTTTCGCACGTCAACAGGCATGGGATCAGCAATATAACCAAGCCTTAACAAAGGCCACTGTAAGAAACGGTCAAGTGGTGATTCCGTTTGGGGCTTATGGGCCAGTGGAATTGATGATGAAAGCTGAAATGCAGATGGCTCAATCAGGTCTTTTGTCAGGTGCTTTGGATCGGGAAACGAACCAAGGAGTGTATCGCTGGAACGTGCAAAATGATTTGCTCTTCTTGCAAGGGGCTCCACTTACGCAAATTGCCAAAACAAGAGATATGCTAGGTGGTCAATGGGGTATCAATCATGACGAAGCGGCAGATCCTGGTCCGTGGTGGCTAACTCCCTACACGTTTTTTTATCAGATTCCGCCGTGGTCGACTGCTTCTTCAGGTGATCAAATGGCTGCCTATACGGTGGGGTTACTCTTTTTCTTGCTCATACTGGTACCGTGGATTCCGGGGTTAAATCGCTTACCTCGAATACTGCCACTGTATAAAGTCATTTGGCGTGATTGGTATAAGCGCAACGTATAGCGCATGGGGGGATATCATGACTAAGGGCATCATGTTGTGGATTATTTGGCTGTTGGCGCTGACCACTGGTGTTTTTGGCATGGGAATGGTGTATGAGGGCATTGCAGGTAAGCAATTGCTCTACTTACTCTATGGGCTTCCTGTTTTATTGGTGGGTATTTGGGTCACAGGAAATGTTTTGGCCTCTGCTAAGCGGTCTTATCGGCAGCATCATGGACGCTAATTTTGATTGGGGGGTGCAAATGTGTATATTAAAAGGTTAGAAGAAATGAAACACCAACTAAAGGATGAACACCGTGAATTAGCAAAATACGTAGAGCATGCATTGATTGCATTAGAAAAAGTAGAAGACGAGCACCGCGTGTTAGTGGCTGCCAATGCGCTGGCAGGGATTCGTCCCAATGGGGAAGAG
>DAIELO010000082.1 GCA_027341705.1 Caryophanales bacterium | reverse complement strand
TTTCTCTCAGTGTATCATATCGATATTTCGATGCCACGTGAAATGTTTCCATGATAGCGTTGAGATAGGAGGCGATTGTTCACGTGAACAGGTTATATGAGGGAAGGGAAACAAAATCAACTTCAACTAAGGATTATATCGTGGTGATGACAGCGGGGATTGGGCTTTTCTTGTCGACGTTGGATACAGGCATTATTAATGTTGCTTTACCCACATTGTCTCAGGCTTTTCATAGTACAGTATCATCCATTGCTTGGGCAGTAACTTTATACACCCTCGCATTAACAGGCACCATCATTGTTTTCGGTAGACTGGGCGACAAATATGGACGTTTGCAAATTTATACTTTGGGACTCGTCGTGTTTGCCGTTTCTTCCGTTTTGTGTGGATTGTCTCAAAGCACAGTGGAAATCGTAGCCTTTCGAACCTTACAGGGCATAGGTGCGGCGATGCTTCAAGGCACAGCAATTGCCATAATCACGACAACCATCCCGCTAGGGAGGCGGGGGCGAGCTTTAGGAACTCTTGGCATTTTAATGGGACTTGGGCCCGTAGTAGGACCCAGTGCAGGCGGCATCTTGATCTCGTTTTTAAATTGGCGATGGATTTTTTGGATAAATACCCCCTTTGTCGGGATAGGGTTGATCGGCTGTCGCCATCTTTTTAGAACTATTTCAGAAAATCACAGAACAATTCCCCTCGAAGCGAAAGGGAACCTGTTGTTATCAGTGTCAGTACTGGCTCTTTTGTTAGTACTCTCGACATGGGCGACAGCGGGTCTGTATAGTCCTCAGGTGTTGAGTTTACTAGGAGTATTTGTCGGTGTGTTCGTTTTATTTGTGATACATGAGCTTCATACGAAACAGCCTATTCTTGATCTTCACCTTTTTCTTAAACGGGAATTTACATCAACTGTGTTAGCAACCTTCGTTTTTGGTGGTGCCAGCGCTATCGGGTTCATTGTTCCACCGTACTTCCTTGAACAGGTGTCCCACTTAGCAACATGGCAGGTCGGACTCGTCAATTTGGCATCTCCATTTGGCGTTGTCGTGTGGTCAAAAATAACAGGACGATTGTTAAGTCGCTGGGGATCGATTCGACTGATGGTTATCGGATTGATCACGATGCTTGTCTCCTACTTAATTCTGGGACAAATGCAAGCAACATGGAGTTCTTGGTTATTAGTAATACTCCTGTTTATCTACGGTTCTGGGGGAGGACTGTTTATTCCATCGAATATTTCGGCCATCATGAAATCAGTTGGACGCGAAATGCAGGGAACCATTGGAGCAGTTCAGCGAATGGTACTCAACCTTGGTGTTGCCGTCTATACAACGGTGACTGCCACCTTAATCTCTGTCACGTCTCATACAAAAACACATTACTTGATGAACAGCTTCCGACAATCATGGAATGATGCGGCGTTAACGATTCTGTTAAGTCTTGTTGTATTTTTAGTGACAAAGATGGATCTCCGAGGTCTTATCAAGCGGATAAGGTTTTGAACAACTCATTACATTTGTTGTATAATGGAAGTACATACCGAAAAGCGTCACTCTCTTTATGCGTTCCCGCGTTTATCTAATCAGGAAGGGAGGGAGACTGTGCATCAATCTCATTTTAAAGAGGATGTTTTTATCGCACCAAATGGACAAAACATTGATCTAATCAAGCACATAATTGATTCTATCACTGAGTGAATCGTTACCTACGCCTCAACCTCTGCACAGAGAACCCCGTTATTGAAGATCACAGAATATTCTTACGGAACCATTTCTGAACAAGGATTTGGATGAAATTATGCAACAAGTAAAGGGAATTCTCGAGCATTCATTGAACCCATCCCATCCAAGGTTTATTGGTCACATGGATTCAATTCCTGCATTGATGTAAATTATGGGACATATTGTTAGTTTTGCTCTGAATAACAATATGTTAAGCCTGGAAATGTCCCCTGTTTTCTCGTAAATGGAAGTTCAGATTCTTAAAGAAATTGCCAGGCGCTTTGGCTACGATGGTAATGCAGGCGGGGTCATGGCTAGTGGCTGAACGCTAGCAAACCTACAAGCTCTCACAGTGGCTCGAAACTGCGCTTTTCCCGTTCGGGAAGGGGGATTGACTGGATTAAACGGACAACCAGTCTTGTTTGTTTCTGAGGTTGCCCATATTTCATTACAAAAGGTCGCCATGATCCTGGGAATCGGGATATCAGCTGTCATCCCGATCCGAATGAACTCGAATTCACAAATGCTCATTGAGGATCTGGAAACCAAAATTCAACAGGCGCTGGCGCAGGGGAAAAAGCCATTTGCGATTGTGGCGACGGCTGGGACAACGGTAACGGGCAATATTGACCCCATCTCCGAAATGGTAAGTGTGGCGAAATGTTATCAATTATGGCTTCATGTGGATGTCGCCTATGGCGGAGCGCTGATTTTTTTCATTTAAGTATCGTGGTCGGCTAAAGGGGATTGAAGAAGCAGACTCAATCACATTTAATCCGCAGAAATGGATGTATATCGCAAAAACCTGCGCCATGGTGCTGTTTAAGGATGCAGACATTTTGAAAAGAGAATTTCGTGTTTCAGCTCCTTATATGAACGATACTACGTTTACCAATTTAGGGGAGATTAGCGTTCAAGGGACACGTCACGCGGATATCCTAAAACTCTGGCTTTCCTTGCAACATATTGGCGCAAAGGGGTATGAGCGACTGATCGATGACAGCTATGAAAGAGTGCAGTATTTTGTTGAACAAATCAATTGCCGACCCTACCTTGAACTGGCAAATGAGCCTGACACGAATATTTGCTGTTGCCAGAACTTATTTCCAATGAAGAACTGGATGGCTGGAACCTGCAACTTCAGAAAGAACTTTTAAGCGATGGACAAACATTCTTTTCCTTTCTAATATATCGCGGTAGTCGCTGGTTGCGAGCGGTTTTGTTCAATCCTTTTTCGATGCAGGAGGACATACAAAGCATTTTGATCAAATTGATCAGTATTATAAAAGGACCAGACCTTTTATATCCTAATCGCTTGATCCTACTCACAATGACTGGAGTGACCCGACTTGAGTGATATTGCTCAAATACCACAAGCACCTTGAAAATAGATTTAATGTAATCATTCCAGAGACTTCACATTCAACCTTTGATAATGAGTACCTTTCTGGTGAAAAATTATACGAGTTTTATAACTTAAAGATTTGGAATCATCGTTTTGCTAAAGTTCTACCTGTTGATGAAGTCAGTAAACTTTTATTAAAAAGTAGCAAAAAATAGTTAAAAATATTTTTATTAACTCAACTTTCTCAGAGCTAAAATCTGCTTGAAGGCTTGAATGATCAAGGAATTTTGCGGATTAACTATGAACATTGACCATGAAAAAGCACTTCTTCATTTGGTATCGTGGATTTACCAGTCACAACCACACAAAACGAAAGAGGTGCTTCTCCTCCATGATAGCCCATGATGATCTCAACAATCAATTGCCCAATGAAATCAATGCTGTTTTTCATGAATTAAGACTCCCTTACCATTTGCGAAAAGCAGGGATCACCAAACACTTTGGCTTTTCCTGCCTCTATTTGTTCCAAATCGTGTTTGCCCTGATCTTTCCCCATCGCAATTGGTTTCAACTGCTCGAAAGCGCAAAGGGCGCGTCATTCCCTGGGAAAGATGCAGTCTATCGTTTCTTAAATCACCCTCGTTTTTCATGGTGGCGATTTCTCACCTCATTCAGTGCCGAAGCGGTGCAGAAAACAAAGGCGCTAACTCCATCGTCTCCTGGTATTCCAACATTTTTATCTGCTGTTTTGTGATTGCCGATAGTGAGGAAGATCAATTAGTTTGCCCATGGAATCTCATTCTTTAAATTAGGGATGAGTGGCGGTTCTTTCGAACCGCAGGGTTTAGGCACGCCGTACACATATCGTTGCCCATTGTTTTAAAGCGCAGGCTTTCCTTGATGATTCAGTTCTTGTCTTGCAATCTGAATGAATGCCTGCAAAGCAGGAGAGATCCATTTGTCTTTATGCCAAACCATCCGTGTGACAAAGGGAAATTCAACGCCACGCCAGGGCAACACAGCTAATTTTCCAGAAATCAACTCCTCGGTGACTGCGACTTTCGGAAGGAGCGTCACGCCAAGTCCCACCATCGCACATCGTTTAATCGCTTCAATGCTGGAAAATTCAATTTTCATATTTTTTAAACCAGTGCTTTCAAGGGTCTGTTCCAACATCGTACGATAACTGCACCCAGGTTCAGTGACAAGAATCGTTTCACCGTCCAGATCTGTGGCGTGAACTTCTTTGTTTTGGACAAGCTTGTGCATGGGGTGCGCAAGAATCAACATCGTTTCGTCGATCATTTCCTCAAACACCAGTTGATCATGTCGCACAACATCTTCCAGCGTAAAAGCGAGATCCAGTCTGCCATTTATCACTTCTTTACGCAAATCGGCGCAGATGCCTGTTCGAAACACCAATTCCACTTGCGGGAACCGTCGTCGGTATTCTCCCAAGATGGGGGACAATCGATAAGTGGTCAAACTTTCTATCGCCCCGATTGTAAGTGTTCCATTTGGTATTTCATCTCCTGGCACAGTGACCTGCACTTCGTCGGCCAGCCGCAAAATCTCGTTGGCATAGGGAAGCAAGCGTTCGCCAGCAGTGGTAAGTAACACACGTTTCCCAAGTCGTTCAAATAACGGAACACCTAACTCGATTTCCAATCCTTGTATCTGCGCCGTCACACTCGACTGCGCATAGTTGAGCAACTGAGCGGTACGGGTGAAATTCAGTTTTTCAGCTAACGTCTTGAACGTTTGCAATTGCTTTAATTCCATCGTTCTCACTCTCCCATCGAAATTATCGATGATTTCAATTAAAACAATTGTATGCAGTGATCATAACACAATAGTAGAGTGAGAGAAGAAGATTTACTTGGAGGGAACATGAGGATGAGTCAATTGAAACGTTCACTGAGTTGGGTGCAGGGTACTACGTTCGCAATCGGTGCTGTACTAGGTTCAGGCATACTCATTCTCCCTGCGGTCACCGCCGAACAGTACGGACCTGTATCCATTTTAGCTTGGATAGGCATGGCTCTTTTGTCCTTCCCACTAGCCTTTACGATCGGCCAACTTGGCGCTCATTATCCGCACGCAGGTGGGATTACCGAATATGCTCGCCTTGCATTTGGTTCAGCTTTCGGCCGCATCACAGGCTGGCTGTTTCTCGGTACCATTCCCATTGGTGTGCCGATTATTGCACTAGTGGGGGCGCATTACGTGGCGGCGGCGTTCAATTTGACAGCGTGGGTCATTCCATGGATTTCAGCGATCATGTTAGCAGGATCTTTGTATCTTAACTTACGTGGGGTAAACTTGGCAGGCTGGGTACAAACGATACTGCTCGCTACGATCACCACCTTAATGCTCGTTTCTATCTTTGCGGCGATTCCACACTTACGAATGGAAGCATTTCATCCTTTTGCTCCACATGGTTGGCTGGCGATTGGTCACTCAGCAGTGGTGATTTTTTGGAGTTTTGTCGGGTGGGAAATGGTCGCCCATCTTGCTGAAGAATTTCGTAACCCTGCCCGTGATTTAAAGCGGACGTTTGTGCTCGCACCACTGCTGGTAGGCACGATGTAGTACTCGCCGGGCGCGATGTACTCGAGGTCCAGCTGGTTCTGTCGCTCCATGCTGTTGCCTGACGAAGCGACGAAAGTGAAGACGGCTGGATCAGTCGTGGCCTTAAGTAATGTCACACCGATGTCGATATAGCTCATAGCA
>DAIELO010000081.1 GCA_027341705.1 Caryophanales bacterium | reverse complement strand
AAGACATTGTGCCCAGCTTCTGCCGCTGACACTGCAGCGCGCTCCCCGGCTAACCCTGCGCCAACAACCAAGACATCACAAGTGGTTATATCGTAGGAACTCATGCTACTCCACCTCCAACGAGCTTGAGCGTAAGGAATACGCCAAGGGTAACAAAGCCAACGAGAATCATTAAAATACTAATCGCACCAAGCACACGATCCGTACGATGGCGATTCAAGTAACCCCATTTCACAAAAATGCGATACAATCCGACACTCGCATGATATTCAGAAATCAATAATAGAACCGCATAAAAAATCAGAAATCCCGGATTATCAATACGTCCTTTAGATAAGCTGACGCTGATACCACCATATGTAACAGCGACGATATGAATAAAAGCAAACAGTAAAATACCCATACCAGTAATAATTTGAAACAACCAAGACCATGTATCCTTGTGACGTATCAGTTTGGCATGCCTCCATGCCACTTTCTGTTCTGCCCAACGTGCAGGAAGATGCCTCATGATCGCCCCAATATGTGCAGCAAATATAAAGACCAGCACCACAGCTGTCACAGGTACCAATTCAAACCTGTCCATAAAAGATGCTAACGCCGCAAAAGAACCCACACCAACAATGATGGAAGCTACAAATACCATATGAGTCCACAGAAATAACACAAGAAGTAGACCGCTTACCATCTGGACCATTTCCACAATGTAGTCCGTCTTGATGCTTTTAGTTAATGCTTTTTGCAAATACATATATCCATCTCCTTTCATACGAAAGACTAAATACCGTACCAATCATGTTGCTAACAAGAACGCGAAAAATTCCCTCCTTAATTTTAATCAATTTGTGCAAAAAGTATCAATCGCTGAGTAAATTGTACCGATTGTGAAAGATGCATGTCAAGGCATTTACGAAATTGATTCAAAAATAGCCCCCTCATAAGGCATAACAATCCAATCTCGCAACTGTTTTGCGCGTCCCCAAGCGGTTATATGAGCGACAGACAGTGGCAAAAAAGCGAGCAGATACCCGGAATTCTGATCTTTGTCATTTAAAATCACAGGTTCACGAACCGACTGCGACTCCAAAACCAACTGCTGGACCGCATCACGTCGCATGACCATCTCTTGAGGTGTGTCAATTTTAATCCGAAGATAACTCCAATCCTCTATTAACGCGCGATTGCTGCCAGGTGTTTTCGGTATCCATGGTTCAATCGGATTTTTAGAGCGCGGGAAATCCGATTGTAAAATAACCATCACATCTTCAATTACCGCACTAGCGGTCGGTCGTTCACCTGCCCCTTTGCCCACCAACATCAAATCTCCTGCCACATCTGCATTGATGACGACCGCATTAAATTCATCACGAATCGTAGCCAATGAGTCAGTCCACGGAATCATCCGTGGTCCCACGTTAAGTGCGACCGCATTCCCATTATAGCTTCCCTGCGCGATCAACTTGATCACACTATTAAATTGTTTTGCAACCAACATATCTACGGCGTTCACTTCACTGATCCCTTGACGTTGGACGTCTGCAGGTGAAAATGAGATTAACGGGAACGCCATGTTCGCAAGAAGCAACAATTTGTAAGAAGCGTCAAAGCCCTCCACATCACTAGTTGGGTCCGCTTCCGCAAAGCCTGACTGCTGTGCCTGTGCGAGTGCACTGGCAAAAGAGCTCCCATGCTCCGCCATTTGTGTGAGAATATAATTACACGTGCCATTTAAGATGCCCCGCAAAGAAGATACCCGATTCGCACTCAAATACGCTTGTAGCGTTCTAATGACAGGAATTCCGCCCCCAACGCTCGCTTCATATAATAAATGCACACGGTGATCTGCAGCTAACTGTAAGAGCTCCTGGCCGCGCTTAGCTAGCAGTTCTTTGTTGGCAGTCACCACGTGTTTCCCTGCCTCTAGTGCCCCCTTAACTAACGTAAAGGCGGGCTCCATTCCACCCATCACTTCAATGACAATCGAAATTTCTGGGTCACTGACAATCGTTTTCCCATCTGTGGTCAATTGTCGCGCGTCCACTTCCACTTTACGCTGCTTTTTAATGTCCTTGACTAATATTTTTTTTAGTTGTATCGAAATACCTGATTGCGAGAAAATGTGGCGTTGATTTTCTTGCAGCGTCTTTACCACACCTGTTCCCACCGTGCCAAGTCCCAGCAAACCTATCTGAAGATTGCGAACGTTGTCCAACCCGTACACTTCTTTCTGTGATTAAACTCCGTTATTTTCCAACACACCGATAATCAATTGCCGCAGTTGCTCCCACTCAATCAAAAATGCGTCATGCCCAAACGGGCTATGGATATGCTCATAGCGCGCATTCACCCCACACGCTTTAGCCGCTGCCACCGCTTGCTGCAAATAGTTTGCAGGATACAAAAGATCATCATCTATCCCCACCCACACCAGTCTCGCGCGAATCAGAGAAAAAGCGGCTTCCAGCCCTCCACGATCACGCCCGATGTCATGCGTATCCATCGCTTGCAATAACGTCAAATACGACTGGGCGTCAAACCGCTTCACCAGTTTGTCCCCTTGGTAGCGTAAGTAACGATTCACCTGAAACTCGCCGTTCTCCTTTTGCCGAGCAAATCGTTCCTGAAAAAGAGCAGCCGTACGATAAGTTATCATCCCTAGCATCCGTGCCACGCGCAACCCTTGTTCAGGAAATACACCTAATTTCCAATAATCTCCCTCGTGATACTGAGGATCAGCCACAATGGCCTGCCTCATCACGTCGTTATACGCAATTCCCATTGGGGAAAATTCAGGATCTGCCGCAATCACCACTGTGTTTTGAATCATGTTTGGGTACATAATCGCCCATTCTAGTGCCTGCATACCGCCCATTGACCCGCCAATGACCGCTTGGATCTGATTCACTTGTAGATGATCGGCGAGCGCTTTTTGCACGCTGACCATATCGCGAATGGTGATCTCAGGAAAAGCCGCACCATACACCTCTGTACTCCCTAGCTTCAAACTGCTCGGCCCCGTCGTCCCTGCACATCCACCTAGCACGTTTGCACTAACCACAAAATAGCGTTCCGTATCAATGGCCCTGCCAGCCCCGATGAGAGCGCCCCACCAACCTGGTTGATCATTGGTGTCGGCGGCATGCGCATCTCCTGTCAACGCGTGGCACAACCAGATGACATTCGTTCCTAACGTATTTATCACGCCATATGTTTCGTATGCTATTTCCACATCGCTAATCACATTGCCTAATTCAGTAACGAATTCTGGTAAAATCCACTTTTCAGTATGAAAACTGGGCAAAAGTGGAGCATTTACTTGTTGCGAATTGAGCATGCTATCCCAGCCTCCCGACGAAAAACCCCCTCTAAAGGAGGGGGTTATGTGTTCACACTATACCCTCTCATCTTCCAGAACCAAATGGTTCTGCTGGAATTGGCACCTTTCTTTTCCCCTTACTACAAGGTAAAAGACGGTTGCCGGGCTTCTTCGGGCCAGTCCCTCCGCCGCTCTGGATAAGAGTTATCCGCATATTAAGTTGATGGAAATTTAGCATAGGTTAATGAAACTGTCAATAGAGTGGTGAATTATTTACTTGCTACTAAATGAGCAATTATGACTTTAGCCATTTTATCACCAATTCCCGCCTTGCGAAAATCTTCAATAGAGGCCTCACGCATCGCTTTAACGCTGGCAAAGTGCTTAAGCAGTTGCTTTCTTCTCGCCGCTCCCACACCGGGAATATCGTCTAGCACACTATGCAGTACACTTTTTTTGTGCGTATCCCGATGAAACGTGATGGCAAACCGATGCACCTCATCTTGAATTCGTTGCAATAAATGAAAAGCTGGTGAACCAGGATCCAGCAGTACGGGTTCAGGCTCATCACCAAAAAAAAGTTGACTCGTACGATGCCGATCATCTTTAGCCAACCCGCAAACAGGAATCTCTAATGACAGTTCATTTTGCAACACATCTTGCGCAGAAGAAATCTGTCCTTTTCCCCCATCCACCAAAATCAAATCAGGAAACTCGCCATTTTCCTTTAATATGCGCGTATACCGACGGCGAATCACTTCTTTCATCGAAGCATAGTCGTCTGGTCCCGCCACTGTCTTAATGCGAAATTTGCGATACAACTTACGATCCGGTTGTCCGTCGGCAAATACCACCATTGCCGCCACCGGGTCCACCCCTTGGATGTTCGAGTTGTCAAACGCCTCAATTTTACGCAACGAATCCAAACCAAGCACATTCGCCAATTCCTGCATCGCGCTGATCGTTCTGGCCTCATCCTTTTCCATCATGCGCAACTTCTCATCAAGCGCCACGCGTGCGTTACTGATCGCAAGTGACACCAAATCTTTCTTTTTCCCTCTTTTCGGTACAATCAGCAATGCGCCTAAATACTCTCTCAATCCTTCTGTATCAACTTGCTCAGGCAGCCAAATTTCTTTTGGAATATCGGGATTATCAAAATAATACTGGGCAATATACGAAGCTGCATCTTCTTCTAAGCTTTGGTAATGACGAAATACTGCGGCTGTGCGTTCCACCATCTTGCCTTGACGCATAATAAACACCTGTACACTTAAATACCCACGATCCGCATGAAATCCAAACACATCGCGGTTGACGCGATCTGGGAGCGTCACCTTTTGCGTTTCCATCACTTGAGCGATCTGTGTGATCAAGTCTCGCAACTCCGCCGCGCGCTCAAAATTCATTTGTTCAGCCAGCTCTGTCATTTGCCGTGTCAGTTCTTTGGTGATGTCTTTGTATCCGCCATTTAAGAATTGACTGATTTCTTTTTTTATATCTTGATACCTTGCCTGATCCACTGAAAATTCACAAGGAGCTAGACACTGACCAATGTGGTAATAAAGACACACTTTGTTTTTTAGTGTGCGGCATTTGCGCAATTGATAGAGCCGATCGAGTAACCGTTTCGTTTCTGCGGCCGCCCCACCACTAGGATAAGGGCCAAAATAGATGCCTTTATCCTTTTGTACCTTGCGCACAATTTCTAGCCGCGGATGCTCATCCCCCGTAATCTTGATGTAAGGGTACGTCTTATCATCTCTTAGCATAATGTTAAAGTGCGGCGAATAATGCTTGATCAGGTTACATTCCAACACCAATGCTTCTGCCACCGTATCGGTGACAATGTATTCAAAATCGTCAATTTTAGCGACCATTCGTGCCGTTTTCGAGTCATGTGAACCAGAGAAGTAGGAACGAACACGATTTCTTAACACCTTGGCCTTGCCCACATAAATCACATGCTGATGTTGATCCTTCATCAAATAACAACCAGGACGCTCGGGAACAAACACTAGTTTTTCCCGAAGTTCTTCCCACGTCACCCATCATTCCCCCTGCGTGGACTTAAACATACTGCTGATCGAACCAAGTGACGCCATCACGCCCACCGCATCAGTGGGGACAAAAATCGTGCTCGCAGTCCCCTGTGCCATTGATTTTAACGCTTCAAACGACTGAAACGCCAACATTTGCTCTGTCAACCCAGCGCTAGAAATCAGTTCAATGCGATTTTTTTCCGCAATGGCGACAATTTTAATGCTCTCCCCCGTACCATTAGCCTCCAAAATAAGCGCCTGCTGGACCCCTTCCGCCCTACGGATATTCGCTTCTTTTTCCGCTTCCGCACGCAAAATCACAGACTGTTTTTCCCCTTCTGCACGCAAAATTGCCGACTGTCTTTCGCCTTCTGCCTGCAAAATATTCGCACGTTTTTCCCGCTCTGCCTTCATTTGCTTTTCCATCGAGTTTTGAATTTCGTGTGGGGGCTGAATGTCGATAATCTCCACGCGATCAATGCGCACGCCCCAGGTCTCTGTTACCTCATCA
>DAIELO010000080.1 GCA_027341705.1 Caryophanales bacterium | reverse complement strand
GAATTGCAGTGCGCAAAGTTGCGCCAATGTATAGTCGATGTAATAAAAAGGCGATGTGTAAATGTGAAGTTGGTGCTGCCAGTAACCGCCTTGCTCCAGAAAATCATTGCCACCGTGATCATTGATTCCTAAGTATTTTCTCTCAATACCACGCCAGGCCGCCTTGCGTTCGGCAGGAGTCCACTCAGGATTCTCATAGACGACGTGCTGAAACTCATCGACCGATACACCGTAGGGGATAAAGTTCACTGCATCACTCAAGTGCATAAATTTATACTTATCTGTTTCCTCTTCAAAAAAGAGTTGCATCCACGGCCAAGTGAAAAACTCCATACTCATCGAGTGAATTTCCGCTGCATCAAATGTGGGAATCATGTATTCTGGAACCGGGATGTTGCGGCTGGAATAGGCCTGAAAGGCGTGCCCCGCTTCATGTGTTAACACGCCAATATCGCCTTCGGTCCCATTAAAGTTAGAAAAAATAAACGGAGCTTCATACTCACCTATGTACGTACAGTAGCCTCCGCCCGCTTTGCCTGGTTTACTGACCAGATCCATAAGCTCATTTTCTACCATATAGGCAAAAAATTCATCCGTCTCTGGTGAAAGTTCCTGGTACATGCGTTTTCCGTTGTCGACAATCCATTCTGGCGAACCATGTGGTTCAGGATTACCACTAGGAAACTGAAAAGGTCTGTCATAATATTGAAGTTGTTCTACCCCTATGCGCGCTGTTTGACGTTCCCTCAAGCGCTTAGCGATCGGGACGATGTGACATTTTACCTGTTCGCGAAACTGTTGTACCATCGCCGCATCATAATCTGTACGATTCAACCTTGCATAGGCGAGACCGACAAAATTATCAAATCCCAGTTGTTTAGCAATAGAGGTGCGTGTTTTCACTAGTTCATCGTAGATACGATCTAGTTCTTCCCCATTGTCCGCATAAAAACCGTAATAAGCATCAGCTGCCCTTTTGCGCACTTCACGATCGGATGATTGCATGAAGGGCACCAACTGGGGCAGTGTTTTTTCCTCCCCTTCAAATAAAATTTTAGCGGAGGCGACTAGTTTCGTATACTCACTGGAAAGTTTATTTTCCAGCTGAAGTTCACTGACCACCTCAGGGGCAAATGTGCGCAGCATGTTCTTTGCAGTTCGAAAAAGCTGTGGTCCCCACTGTTGCTCTAATTCCGCACGAAATGGTGATTCAAGCAACACTTGATAATACTCAGTCACCATACCCTGGTACAATGGTTGCGTTTCATCCAAATAATCCTGTTCATCTTTATAAAAATCATTAGTCGTGTCAATGGTATGGCGAATCATTGCAATTTCCCGAGATGATTCCATTTGACGCCGCAACTTGTTGATTGCCTCCACTGCTGTGCTTTGCGCTGCAAAACTGGAGGCCGTCTTCAAATCATCCAGCAAACGCAAAAAACCCTGACGAAACGAATCAAAGTCAATTCGCTCGTAGGGCATTTGATTGAATTTCATACCAAAATCCCTCCTAAACTAATCACACCCCCTAATATTACCATACTATCGAGATATCAGTATTCTTAATTTACAATGCGTTTTTCATCCGTTGATACTCTTCTTCTGTAATCTCACCACTAGCATAGCGCCGTGCCAGAATTTCCTTGGCTTCCCGATTTGGTTCATAGCCATGGTAATGATGTGACATTCCCCTTCTCCACATCCGAGCGACAAAATAAATGATCGCTAGGACAATGACTAGGTGAATGACCATCCCGATGATACTAAAACCAAATCCTCCGCCGTATCCCCAACCCCCAAAACCATGCATCATGGGTCCATAACCAAACATAGTGAACGCCTCCTTACTTTCTAACCTGATCGTACGCTATATTTGTGAAGAAAGTATGCGCTTATCTGTAAAATCATTCGTTTCCCTGTTGTTCGTTAAAATACTCTTTACCTTTTAGGCGTACCTCTGGCAAGAAAAACGTCCCGATAAATCCAAGAATGGAAAATACCAATCCCACTGCAAATAATCGCCCAATACCAGCCGTCAGCGATAGCCTCACCGCATGCAATAACCCTTCATAGAGACTATGCCCAGCTACCCCAAGCTTAGCAAATTGCGCCTGCATCGCCGCCTGCGCTTGAGCTGTCAACAGCGCTTGTGGATTCACATTTTTAAGCTGTGTCATGTGTTGCAATGCAACTGGTAGCGATTTTGTCATTTGATTCTGAAACCCCTGAATAAGCAAAGAACCATAAATCGGTGTGGCAATCACGCCACCCAATGAACTGACAAATTGTTGTGTAGAGTTCACGGTTCCCATCATCTTATAGGGAAATGCGTTTTGTACCGCTACATTTAATAGCGGCATCAAAGACCCAATACCAAGTCCCAAGACCACCATATTGACCATCACAGTGCCATATCCTGTATTAATTCCCATGCGAGTCAAAAGCAACGAACCGAAGACGATAATCGCACCGCTAAAATACGCCAACACCTTATATCTGCCGGTTCGCGTCATGATTTGCCCAGAAATCACACTGCCTACAATAAAGCTAATCATCATCGGTGACATAATCCATCCACTCTGTTGTGCATTGAGCCCAATCACACCTTGCACAAACACAGGCAGAAACATCAGACTTCCAAACATCGCCATCGAGACCAAAATCCCTAATACTAAAGATGTAATAAATATTCGATTGCCAAATAACTGCGGTGTAATCACCGGGTCAGACACTTTGCGTTCAACAATCACAAACACTCCTAAAAAGACAATACCAACTGCAAAAAGCGTCAGTTCCATCGGGGATGTCCACGCGTACTTGCTACCCGCCCATGTAAAGCCGAGGAGGATAGGCAATAGGCCAAGCACCAGCACTACTGCGCCCAACCAATCCACTTTGACTGTGGAATCGACGCGAACTCTTGGCAAAAAGAAAATCACGCCTAGAATAGCGAGCACAGCAAACGGCAAATTGATATAGAACACCCATCGCCAAGAAAAGGAATCCGTGATCCATCCGCCAACCGCTGGACCAATAATACTAGATAATCCAAAAATAGCTCCCATTAGTCCCATCCAACGACCACGTTCTTTAGGATTAAATATGTCACCGATGGTGGCTCTTGGCATGCTCATCATGGCACCCGCTCCAATGCCCTGAAACCCGCGCGCCAGAATCAATTCCAGCATCGTATGAGACAACCCAGAAATAGCGGAACCAATGGCAAAAATGATAAGTCCAATAAGATAAAAAGGTTTCCTGCCAAACGTGTCCGATAATTTTCCGTAAATAGGCACCGTTACTGCCGAAGCCATCATATAGGCGCTAAACACCCAGGCGTATATATCAAATCCATGCAAATCACCGATAATCGTCGGAACTGCCGTAGAGACAACGGTCTGGTCCATCGATGAAAAAAACATGGTCAGCATGACCGTTGCAAGCGCCCACCAACGACGGGTACCAGTAATCTGATTCGTCGTTTGCACACGTGTGCGTGAGGATGAAATATTTTCCAGATTAATCAACCTTCTTTATGTAATTCATCTAGTTAGTGTTCTATATTATAATCATTTTATCCACTCAAGCTTTACTCAAGGTATACCATTTACTGTGTCATGGTATAATGAATTAGGGAATTCACGACAGAGAGGTCAAATCATCTATGATCATGAGCAGAATGTCAAAAGTAGTATTGTCATCTCTGATCTGCGCACTTTTGGGACAAGTATGGTATACGACTTTTACTGCATCCACCGTTTACGCAGCAAGTTCCCACCGCGATTCTTCACATCACCAAAACAGCCAGATTTCACCTGCTGATCTCATCTGGAACCATGCTCTCGCGGGTACTCGCACCGAGTATTACTATGAAAACACCAGTGGCATCAATGAAAACCTGTTTATATTCCGTCCCCTGAACAGTAGTGCCACCCCCTTACCTCTGGTGGTCTATATTCATGGCGGTGGACTCTACTCAGGCAGTGCGGTCATTGGCGAAAAATCTACTGCACACAATTTCGTTATGACGCGCATCGAACAAGACTTGATCGCGCACGGAATTGCTTTTGCCTCGATCAACTATCGTTTAGCTCCCACATTTAAATGGCCTGCCCAATTAGAAGATGCCAAAGCGTCCATTCGTTTCCTGCGCGCAAACGCAACCAGATTAGGTATTGATCCCACGCAAATCGCTGTAATTGGCGATAGTGGCGGCGGAGAACTTGCGACCTTTGTTGGATTAACTAGCAATTTTTCCTATGGAGTAGCGGGCCCTTGGCTTGGTGTATCAAGCAACGTAGTCGGTGTCGTCGATATGTTCGGTCCGACGAACCGCGCTTATTTTGCAAAAAAAAGGCAGAAAAAATTCGGCAACCTCAACGATCCTGTTTATGGGCTGTATACGCCTACCACCATTCGTCAAGAGAGCACGATTAATTATGTGCAACCTGGAGATCCCCCGTTTTTAATTATTCAAGGGGAAAAAGACCCACTGGTGCCACCAAGTCAGTCTATCGAGTTGTACCATCGTCTTCGCGCCGCCGGAAACAGCGTACGCCTGATCATGGTCAAGAACGCAATGCACGAGTTTTATCCTGATGGTGGCCCGATTCACCCAAGCTTACTTTCCATCAGCATGACAGTTTCTCGTTTTTTTGAAAATCTTCTACTAGGTCCGCAAAATAACAACACTTCATCCTAGCGAATTAGCCCGAATGACTTGTTGATACCATTTGCCGCTATCTTTGACGATTCGTTCTTGCGTAGCATAGTCGACATAAACGATGCCAAAGCGCTTTGCGTATCCGTATGACCACTCAAAATTATCCAACAATGACCACACATAATACCCCTTCAAATTGCCGCCCTGCGAAATAAATTGGGCCGCTGCTTCAAGATGATCATGTAGATACTTCGTGCGCCGATCATCCTTCACTTGTCCATGATCCACTTGATCTTCAAAAGCTGCCCCATTTTCCGTAATATAAATAGGAATATTTGTATAGTCTGTTTGTATCCTTTTTAGTAATTGCAACAGTGAATCCGGATGAATCCCCCAATCCATCGCGGTCAATTCTCCTTCTGATGGAAGAATGCGAATACCAAACATCTCACTTTGCGCATCATGAATCACGCGATTTCGAAAATAATAATTTACCCCAAGAAAATCAATCGGCAAGGAAATTTTCGCCAAATCACCCGGCAAGATAAAATCTAGCGGACCAACTATTTGTTGATAAAAGGCCAGCATGTCTTTAGGATATGCACCATGAAAGATCGGATCGAGAAACCAACGGTTACTGTTGCCATCTACCACTTGCGCAGTCAACTTATCTTCTAAGCGATTAGTTCCCGCTTCCACAGGAGTGAGATTCAAGGTAATGCCAATTTGTCCGTTTTGCCCTGCATGTCGAAACACATCGACGACTTCGCCATGAGACAGCAGCACATGATGAGCTACTTGTAGCGCCTCTTTCCAATCCGTATGCCCTGGTGCGTGTTGTCCCAAAGCATGACCAAGAAATGACGTACACCAAGGCTCATTGTGGGTAATCCACTTGGGAACATCATCCCCAAATGCCCGAAACATCGTATCAGCATACTCGACAAAGTAATTTATCGTATCACGTGAGCGCCAACCTCCCGCATCTTCCAACCATTGCGGCAAATCCCAATGGTACAATGTCGCAGTGGGTGCAATCTGATGCTGGTGCAATGCTTCCAATAACCGCTTATAAAAATCGATTCCTTTTTGATTCAATACACCTTGTTCTGGAAATATGCGCGGCCACGCTATTGAAAAACGATAAGAGGTAAGTCCCAAATCCGCCATCAGCGCCACATCTTCCGAAAACTGATGATAGTGATCACATGCCACATCCCCCGTGTGTCCTTCGTACACCT